>JBJMGJ010000196.1:0-13144 GCA_045807965.1 Bryobacteraceae bacterium
ATCCACTGCTTCCCGGTGACGAAAAGCTCCATCGCATTCCGCGGCGGTTGCTGCGCAGCGTAGTAGAGTTGCGCGCCCCAGGCAAACATGATCAGCATCACCAGGAACGGCAGGATGGACCACGTCAGCTCTAGTTTCGTCGAACCCTCGATTTGGGTCGCGTGCACATTCGCGCGACGGCGGTACTTGTACGCGAAGAACCCGATCGCAACGAAGATCACCACCGTCATCACGATCCATACGATGTTGATGAACCAGTACAGTGCGTCGATTTGGGCGCCCTCTTTCGACGCCAATTCGGGAAATAACCGCAGTTGTGCCAGAACGAGCGAGTTAGCCCACATGCTCCGCTTCCTTCCACTGTTCCCGCGCGCGGTGATTCTTGTCTTTTCGCATGAGTAGGTATATAAGTCCGCCGAGCAGCAGAACGGTCAATGCGGCTCCTGCCTTCAATATGTTCTGAACCGCAAGCGTGTATTTGCCCTGTGTCGCGTCGTAATGGAAGCAAAACAGGAGAACGTAGTTCACCGGGTTGCTGATTCTGTGTTTCGAAGCCTCGACCAATGCCATACGAAGATCGGCCGGCGCATAGTCCACTCCATAAAAGTAGCGCGACATTCGACCTTCGGGAGTCGCCACCATGATGCCGCCGGCGTGGATGAACTGCTTCGTACTTTCGTCCCACCGGTAGCCGAACCCGACGGCAGACGTCAGCTTACTAATCGCCTCCTGGGATCCGGTCAAGAAATGCCACGCGTTATCGAATCCCGCACGGCCGAACATCTTGGCGTATTCCGCTTTCTTTTCTCTCGCGGCGGCTGGAGTGTCCGTCGGGTCGAAACTGACGACCACAACGTCGTAGTCGATTCCGGCTTGCATCGGAACCCTACGCAGACCCATGACCGTTTCCCGCAAGCTCATCGGGCAAAGGCTGGGACACTTGAAGTACACCAACTCAAGCACCACCGGCTTCTCGCCAAAATAGGTGCGGAGAGGCACCGCTTGCCCCTTCTCGTCGTTGAACATCAAGTCCAGCGGAACGGGAGAGTTAAGTTTCTGTTCCAGGTTGACGCCCTGCGTCTTCTTGGGACGGGCGTATTGCCCGAAACCCAAGGATGCTGACGCGAGCAGCAGAGCCGTGATCGCGAATCTACCGCGCATTCTTCCTTATTTCCCCTTGAATCTGTGGCCGCGGCTGCGCGCCTATACCGACCGGCTTGGACGAAGTACCGCCCGACGAGTCACTCGCGTCTCCACCCGGAGTTCGAATCCCTACGGGAGCACCGGGAGCGAGGTTCAGTCGAGATACTTCGGCATCCATAGCACGGTCGATAGGAATGTGAGTGCGGCCAAGCACATCTTTTCCCGTGCTTTCCAGAACCTGGTCCTCATGGGCCCGCAGGTCGGGAAGGATATCCCACGGATGAACTTCGAGAGTGGGCTTCGGAGGGATCACCCGCTCTGCAGCCATCGGACTGGGCAGCGATCCTTGCGGATTCATCTTGATCAGCAAGGAATGGATGACGAGCGTCAGCGCGAAAACGAAAACGAGCGTCCCGCCGATTACGGCGAGCGAACCCAGAACCAGTCCCGCGCGCGCGTCCACCTCTTCATACGCCGTGCCGCCGTGTCCAGTGTGAGGATGCGACTCCACCGGACCGCGGGAACTCACCAAGCTGTTCTGGTTTGCGTCCAGATCACGGTTCTGCCCGGCGTCCGGATACGGTTGGCTTGATTTCTGATATTGTTCGCTCATGCTACTAGCTCCCGAACAGGCTCTGGCTCGGGCAGGCGCGGATCATGCAACGGTAATAACGGCCTTCGTCTGAGTTGTCCGAGGTACACGAATAGCCAGATGCCTCCGACCCCGAAAAACGCCGCAAAATCGGTCCAATAGAGCGCAAACCCCTTATTTCGGAAAGTCGGCTCGACCACCCAAAACACGTCGAGCAGGCGTGCGAGGAGAATCCAGAATGCAACCCGGATCAGCCGTTTGGGGTTCCGCTTTCGCTGCTGCGAGAGCAGGGCCAGGAAGGGGATGGCGAACATGCTGAGACCGAGCGCCCAGGTAAGCACTTTCCAAAATCCCCGCGTCCGCAACAGGTAGTATCCGATTTCCTGCGGCAGATCAGCGGGCCAAATGATGATCAACTGGGAGGCGGAAAGATAAGTCCAGAAGATTGTGAACGCAAACATGAGGTTGCCAAGGTCGTGAAGGATCTTGGAACCGACGCGATCTCCGAACCGGTCTTCGCGACTGGTGAGGATGAGCACGATGATGCTCAACGCGAATGTCTGAAGAACGTCTCCGATCAGGATGAGAGCACCAAAGACGGTGGAGTAAAACTCGGGGTCCGTTGACAGGATCCAATCGACGAAAGCCAAGGTACCCGTCACAGTGAATGCAAGCAGGCTCGGAGCACTGAATTGCCGTAGTCGAACCACAAGGGTCGGGTCTCCGGTTTCGTCCTGCCGGTCCGTCATCTTCTGAATCCGCCATCCGATATAGATCCAGAGCGCAAAGTAAAAGAACAGCCGGATGACGAAAAACGGTGTATTCAGGTAGGGCGCTTTGTGCGCGACAACCTGATTATGGTGAATCGTGTCGTTAGCCCAGGGATACAGATAAGGAAGGCCCAGCAGGAGCGGGAGAAACAATATGAATACCACTGGGAGGGTCCGCACCTTCGCTTCGAGCAGGCGGCGGATGGTGACACCCCATTTGCCTCCCGTAACGTTATTTATGAGGAGAACAGCCAGGCCGCCGAACGCGAATCCACCCCAATATTGGAATGCAAACAAATAAGATTGGAAGAATTCGGCTCTATTCGCAAAATATCCGGCAACACATAGCAGCAGCCCGAGGCCGCCGATGACGCCCGAGATGCGCTCGACGCTGGCGGCGCGGGATCCTAGCCGAATGATCGGGACTTCAGCTCTATGGTGATGGTGATCGCTCACTGATTTCCCCCGGATGCGCTCTTCGCGCCCGTATTACTGGCTCCCTGCAGCTCTGGAGGAGCATTTTGGCTCAATTGCAAAGCACGGATGTAGGCAGCAATCCGCCATCGATCGTCAACCGCTACCCGGGATGCGTAGGAATACATCGCCCCGTAACCATTAGTCATCACGTCGAAGAAATGGCCGACCGGCGCATTCACAAGCCTCTCGTCGTGGTAGCTGGGCGGCTGGCGAAGGCCGCGCTTCACAATCATGCCCTGTCCATCGCCGAGCCGGCCATGGCAGGGCGAGCAGTAAATCTCAAAACGGTCGTGACCTCGATCCAGATCTTCTCGCGTAATCTGAATCGGAATTGCTGTGACATCCTTGCCATTCAACTTACCGGTGTACCGCGCTTCGTCCAGGTGCAGTTGACCGCGTGCGACGGTATCAGCAATCGCCGGGCGCGCGGCCCGGCGGTCGCCAAAAAAGTCAGTCGCAGCGAGCGGTTTGTACTTCGGCTGATTGTGCATGTCCTGGCGGCAACCGGTCGCGGACAACAATGCAGCAAAAGCGACTGCGCCGATGATTGCCCTACGCCGGAACAACGGTCACCTCGCTACCTCCCAAATCACGCAGGAATTGCAACGTCTCCTCCGTGCGGAACTTCGGATCGGAGGACTCAATACAAAGAAAGAAACGGTCGATCGATGCCCGGGCAAATTCGGGAACATTAAATACTGGATGGTACGGCTGAGGCAATCCGTTCATTGCGATGACGCAGATAAGCGAAGTTATGGCAGATATCAAAATCATGCACTCGAAGGTAATCGGGATCCAGGACGGCCAGCTATTCAGCGGCCTACCCCCAACGTTGTGCGGATACGCAATGTTCGCGATCCACTCGAGCAGGGTGAAGCCTCCAATCGCCCCACAGGAGCCGCCGATCAATACGGCTAGGGAGACTTTGTTCTTCGTGAAGCCAATAGCCTCCGCCAGTCCTTCAACTGGCATAGGTGCATACGCATCCATGCACCGGTATCCGTGGGCGTACGCCTCTTCGCAGGCTGCGATTAACTCTTCCGGAGTTTCGAATTCGGCCATGGCACCGTGAATGGCCGGTAACTCATTCAGTTGCACATGTTGACTCATACAGTGGCAGACTCCAGTTCGTGTTCACCGTGCTTCTTGCCGTGGTGCACCGCTTCACGCACCTCAAAGATCGAGATGGACGGGAGCGCGCGGACGAAGAGGAAGATGAGGAGCATGAAGAACCCGAGTGTACCGGTGTAAGTCGCCCAGTCCCACTTGGTGGGGTAATACATGCCCCAGGATGAGGGCATGAAATCGCGATGCAAGCTGGTGACCACGATCACGAAACGCTCGAGCCACATCCCGATGTTGATGACAATCGAGATGGCCCAGACGGCCACGATGTTCGTTCGAACCTTGTGGCTCCATAAAGCCTGCGGGATCAGGATATTGCACAGGATAAGAAGCACGTATGTGAAGCCGTAAGGCCCTGTCATACGGTTCCAATACATGAAGCTCTCGTACTTGTCTCCGCTGTACCAGGCGAAGAACGCTTCCGTGCTGTAGCCGTAAGCCACAATCAGGCCGACACCAAGCATCAACTTGCTCGCAGCTTCGATGTGCCGCATCGTGACCAGGTCGCGCATGTTGTACCAAGCCCGAAGCGGGATCATCAGGGTCAAAACCATGGCGAAGCCCGAGTACACAGCGCCGGCAACGAAGTATGGCGGGAAAATCGTCGTGTGCCAGCCCGGAAGTTGGCTGACCGCGAAGTCGAAGCTGACGATCGTGTGCACCGAAAGCACGAGAGGCGTCGCAAGACCAGCCAGCAAAAGGTAAGCCTTCTGATAGCGATGCCAATGAATAGCGGAACCACGCCACCCAAGCGCCAGAGTTCCATAGATCTTCTGCATCCACAGTTTCGGCGCGGTATCGCGCATCGAGGCCAAGTCAGGGATGAGGCCTATATACCAGAAGATGAGAGATGTTAAACCGTAAGTCGAGACTGCGAAGACGTCCCACTCGAGGGGGCTACGGGGTTGCGGCCACAGCCACATTGAGTTGGGGTAAGGAAACAACCAGTAGGCCAACCACGGACGCCCGAGATGGAGAATCGGGAACATCCCGGCGCAGGCGACCGCAAACAACGTCATGGCTTCCGAGAACCTGTTGACCGACGTTCGCCAGTCTTGCTTTAACAGAAACAAAATGGCCGAGATCAGCGTTCCAGCGTGGCCGATACCGATCCACCAGACAAAATTGATGATGGCAAAGCCCCAGGCTACGGGGATGTTGATGCCCCATATCCCTACGCCCTTCAGAAACAGGTAGCAAATTGCCAGGGTGAGGATATTGACAAAAACAAAAGAGATGAACGCGCCCACCAGCCATTTTTTGGGGCTTTGCTTCCAGGGGAGGTAAACAATGCCCGAAATCCGGTCGGTGACGGAGGTGTAATCATGCCCCGGCCCGAGGATCGCGTCGGGCCCGGGGTCAGGGATGATAACGTCTGTGTTAAGCGCTGGTTCGTTAAGATTCTTTATTGCCACGCTGACCTCCTAGTGCCTCATTCACGTTCCGGACAAAGCCCAGATAGGTCGTACGCGGACGAGTATTCAGATCGTCCAGCAACGAATAGTTTCGTGGAAGGCTCTGGAATTTACTGACTTGGCTATTCTTGTCGTTCAAATCGCCAAAGACGATCGCCTGGGTTGGGCAGGCCTGCTGACAGGCGGTAATCACTTCACCGTCCTTGATTAGACGGCCTTCCTTTTCGGTCTGAATCTTCGCTTCCTGGATCCGCTGGACGCAGTAGCTGCACTTCTCCATCACGCCGCGGCTTCTCACCGTGACGTCGGGATTACGAACGCCGCGCAAGCTTTCGGTTTGCCAGTCGGAATAGAGGAGGAAGTTAAACCGGCGTACTTTGTAAGGACAGTTGTTGGAACAGTAGCGAGTGCCGACGCAGCGGTTATAGACCATCTCGTTCAGGCCTTCATTACTGTGGACTGTTGCCGCGACCGGGCAAACCACTTCGCAAGGGGCCTGCTCGCAATGCATGCAAGGCACGGGCTGATTGAAGATCTCGGGCTGGTCAAGATCGCCGGAGTAATAACGGTCGACCCTGATCCAATGCATGAAACGCCGCTTGGCGACCTGCTCCTTGCCGACCACCGCAATATTGTTTTCGGCCTGGCAGGCGATCGTGCAGGTGTGACATCCAATGCAGACGTTCAGGTCAATGACCATGCCCCACTTGTAACCTTCGTAGGGCCACTTCTCACGATGGTAGATATTGTCTTCCGGGTCGAGCGGCTTTTCTTCCAGGTTGGGGAAATCCGGATGTTTCTTGAATTCAGACAGGCGGGTCCTGCGCACCGGTTCCCGCTCCGCCATGGTCTGCGTTTCCTGAACGTCCGCCACGTCCACGTGCTTACCAGTCTTAGCGACCGTTCCTCCTACAGCAAACCGGGCGTTTGCATCCTGCAAGACGTAGGCGTTATAGCCGATGTTGTTTCCGACTCGACCCGAACCTTCGCGCCCGTAGCCGAGACTCACACCGATCGTGTTCTCCGCTTGTCCGGGAAGAATCCACGCGGGCCCTTCGACGCTTTTGCCGTTGACTGTGACTCGCAGAACGTCGCCGGTCGAGATACTCATCTTGGCGGCTCGGCCCGGGCTGACCGTGACCGGGTTTTCCCAAGTCATCTTTGATTGGCTCTTTGGCAACTCCTGAAGCCAACCATTATTGGAGTAGGTACCGTCCCCGATAGTCGAATCCGGCCGGATCACTACTTCGGTCTCATTCACGGCCGGATTGGCGAGGGCGGGCAGCGTTTGGGCCCCGGCGGCATTGATAACTGGCGCGGACGTACCAGCAACAATACCGTCGTGGAGCGATGTCTTCCAGGTCGATTCGAAATCGCCCTTCAGTCGGCCCTGCCAATAATTCTTAACGATGTCGTGCGACGTCAGATCGGGCTTCGCCTGAAGAATAGAAACAATCTCGTGCGCCGATTTACCGCCATAAAGCGGCTCCACCAACGGTTGCTGAATCGTTACTGTTCCGTCGAACGCTGTCGAATCCGACCACGTCTCAAGATAGTGAGCCTCAGGGATGTGCCAGTGACTCCACTTGGAGGTTTCGTCGAAGTGACTGCCAAGCCGAACCACCATCCTGGCCTTACGGATGGCTTGTTGAATATTGAGGGATGCCGGAGCGGTATAGACAGGATTGCTGCCTAAGATGACCAGCACCTCGACGCGTCCGGAATTTAGATCGCTCGCGAGTTCCTCGATCGGGTGAGTTTTCTCCGGTTCTACGCCCGTAATCAGACGAACGGTGGCTCCAACATTACCTAGGGCCGCGTTGATGGCGTAAGCCGCCAGGTGAACACTCTCGGGCTGATATTCTCCCGGGATCACCACGCAGCGCCCTTTGGCCGCCTGCAGATCCTGAGCCACGGCGTTGAGCCATTCGGGCGCATTGCCTGGCGCGTCCGCTCCCGCTACGCCACACGCTTTCGCCAGTTGATAGGCGAGAGCCGGGATCTTGCTGCTTTCAAGCGCAAACCGATGATCAGCTAGCGATCCACTAGGTGTTGGGATCGACTCGACAGCATAGAACCGGCAGGGGTCCTTGCCGGAATCGATAGCACGCCGACGCGCGGAAAATTGCCGGGCGTATGGCAGGGCTGCCGGCCCTTCGACCATGAAGTCGCTTTCGAGACTCAGAATCACATCAGCCTTCGAAAGATCGTAAGCGACAAAGGCGTTCTTTCCGGCGATCGTTCTTGCCGCATTGGCCTTAGCCGGATTCACGCACGGCTCGTGCACATACCACTTCGCGGTCGGCCATTGATCCAGGAGCGAGTTGATTTGCGAGATCAGGGTGGGTGAAGTCGTGATGCCGCTCAGAATCGCGAGGCCCTCACCTTTGCGGATCCCTAAGCTCTGGGCCTCTGTGCTAAACGCACCCGTGAAATCGCCCCAGGTGCTGAGGCGGCCTTCGCGCAGGACGGTTTCGGATCGATCAGGATCATACAGATTCAAGACCGACGCCTGCTCAAATATAGTCGTCGAGCCCAGGCTGGCCGGGTGGTCCGGGTTGCCCTCCACCTTAGTCGGACGGTTTAAGTGACTCTCAACGAGAAGGCCGCGGGCATACCCGTGTGCCGGCATCGCGGTCGCGTAATAAAGAGGAATGCCGGGAATGATGTTTTCGGGCTGCCGAACATAGGGAACAATCAACTCCTTCGGCTGCTTGGTACAAGCCGCGGCGCCCGCCATTGCTAAGGAGGCGGCCATCACTTTCAGGAGCGCTCGGCGATCCACACCCTTCGGAACTTCGCCCGACAATCCGGGAAATTCCTGCTCGATATATTCACGAAGCTCGTCGCTCTCGGCAGCCTCGTCCAGGGTGCGCCAGAATGCAGGTCCGCGTCCGGCAGCCAGCTTGTCCCGCAGCGCCTGGATATCGATCGCCTTCTTCCGCTTGCCCGTTTCTTCCGCAATGGCGCCGAGCGTTACCAGCCCCGAAGCATTCCCGTGCCCATGCGGATGCTGGTGATGGTGCTCATGATCATGCGGATGATCGTGGTCGTGGGGTTCGTGCAGTGAACGTCTCATCGGTGGCAAGTCACGCAATCCGTCAAGGACTGCACGTGGTATTCCTTCACTAGCTTTGGTCCCAACTCCGCCTGGTTAGCGGGGTATTTGTAATTGATATTGAAGACCTCGGATTTAGGCCGGACGAACTTAGCCGGATCCCGATGGCAACTCAGGCACCAGTTCATATTCAAGGTGTTGACCTTCCACATCATGGGCATCTCGTTGACCTGGCCGTGGCACGAGGAACAGCCGATGCCTTTGTTCAGGTGAATACTGTGGTTGAAGTACACGAAGTCCGGAAGATCGTGTACGCGCACCCATTCAATCGATTTTCCGCTCTGCCAGCTGTCACGAATAGGCTTAGTTACCGAGGCAGTGGTCCAGATCTGCGAATGGCAGGTCATACAGATTTCCGTCGCGGGCAGGCCGGCAAACCCGGAGTTTTCGACCGAGGTATGGCAGTACCGGCAGTCGATGCCATCGTCTTTTACGTGGTGCTTGTGGCTGAATTCGATCGGCTGAACGGGCGCTACCGCCACCGAAGTCGACCAGGGACCTCGGTCGGCGATATAGGCCACCGCAATGGTCGACGCAACGAGCGAGATGACCGACACGATCCCCACCTTTGCGATCGTGTTTGAACTTGGTCTAAAGAGTTGTGGCATACCTTATCTGGTCATTCGGAAAAAGACATTGGATGCAAAACCAAAGTCGATTATAACCATACGTTTTTTCCTTTCTAGCCGGAAAAGTTCTTGTGTTCATAGAATATGAACTTCTACTTGCCTGAATCTTCGTTCTCCTGATCAATTAGGAGGTATACAGGCATAAACGTTAGTGATCAACTGATGCCATGACTGCCGAAGCCAGCCAAGTGGGACGGCGTTTGACGATTTGCGTCGTTATGGTTTCTTCTCTGGCTCTGGGGCAGTGGATTCCGGTGGAGTCGAGCGCGACCGATTCAGGGTTACGCGGCGTTCACAACGCCGGAAATGGCGTCATCTGGGCCAGTGGAACGAACGGAACGGTGCTTCGCAGCGAAGACGATGGGTTCGTCTGGCAAATATGCCGCGTTCCAAGCGAGGCGCGCACGCTCGATTTCCGTGGAATCTGGGCGTGGGATGCGAATCACGCCATCGTAATGTCCAGCGGCACGGGCGACGCCTCAAAGCTCTACGAGACAAGGGATGGAGGCGCGACATGGCGGCTCCTTTTTCAGAATTCCGATCCCACCGGATTTTGGGACGGCGTTGCATTCACTGGGAACAATGGACTTCTGGTTGGGGATCCGGTGGATGGCAACTTCACGGTGTTCCGCAGCGAAGACATGGGCCAACACTGGACCCGCGATTCGGGTCCGCAGCTTGCGGCAGATCCGAAGCGGGACGGCATCTTTGCTGCCAGCAATTCATCGTTGACTGTTGGCGCTTTCGTTACGGGTGGCCTGAACGGGCCTAAGCTTTTCACCGCTCTGACCGCGGCGATCTCAAGGATTGGGCGTCCGGGCGGAGTGATGGTTGCCTGGTCCTCAACTGTACTTCCACTCGCCACTAACAGCGAATCCTCGGGCGCCTTTTCGTTCGCCTTCAATTCCGACGGTCAAGGCGTCGCCGTCGGAGGGGATTACAAGAAACCCGGGGAACGAATGGGAACCGCGGCCTATAGGGTCTACGGAACGCATTGGGAAGCCGCCTCAATCCCTCCCTCTGGGTTCCGTTCCGCCCTCGCCTGGGATCCGAACCTTCGCTGCTGGATCGCCGTTGGTCCAAACGGAAGCGATGTTTCCTCTGATGGGGGAAAAAACTGGCGTCCTTTCGACAAAGGCAACTGGAACGCTTTAAGCTTGCCCTGGGTCGTCGGGCCCAAAGGACGCATCGCAAGATTGGACGAACGGGCAGTCAAAGCTTTATTCGAAAAGAAATGAACCGGATCCTTACGTTCGTGCTCGCTGCTTTTCTGGGGAACGCTTGTGCAAACGCGGAGTTGAGGGTTGTACCCGCGTGGACACACCACACAGATGCGGTAGCGCCCAACGAGCGCGCGGCTCGCATTGCCGCGTTCGAAGCGACGCCGGTCCTTGCTGGCCAACTCCTTTACGTTATTACCCCGTTCAACCAAGTCTTGGCTCTCGACCCAGGGACAGGAGCAGAACGCTGGCGATTCGACCCGGAGATTGCAAAGGATCGGGCCTATTCGGAAGGCACGGCGCGAGGCGTTACGGTCGTGGACAACACGGTTTTATTCGGCACCCTCGACGCTCGTCTGATTGCGCTGCGCGCGAGCGACGGAAAACGCATCTGGGATGTTCCCATCGCACCCGGTATCAAGGACGGCAACTTCCAAATCACTTCCCCTCCCGTTGTGGTCGGCCAAACGGTAATCGTCGGTTCTGGCATCGGCGACAACGGCCGTGCCGAGATGCAGCGCGGCGTCGTGAGAGCCTTCGACCTTCGAACGGGCAAACCGAAGTGGAGTTGGGATCCGACTCCCCCGGGCAAGACCGGCGCGGCCAATGCCTGGTCTCTTCTGACCGCTGACGCGAAGCGTGACATGGTTTTCCTTCCGACAGGAAGCGCCTCTCCGGATTTCTTCGGCGGCTTAAGGCCGGGAGACAACCACTACGCCAACTCGGTCGCGGCGTTGCGCGCGTCCTCCGGCGAACTCCTGTGGTCGTTCCAGGTGGTTCATCACGATTTGTGGGATTACGACGTGGCATCGGCGCCGATATTGGTCACCTTCAAACGCAGACCGGCTATCGCTGTTCTGACCAAGATAGGGCACTATTTCGTGCTGGATCGCGAAACAGGGAAACCTCTATTGCCCATTGAGGAGCGCGCAGTGCCACGCTCCGATGTGCCGGGCGAGGCGGCCTCTTCCACGCAGCCGTTTCCAGTGAGCGGACGCTTTACGGAGCAGACGTTCGTGCCGCGTCCCGGATGGTGTACGGAACGCGCTTCCAAACTGCGCTACGAGGGAATCTTCACGCCGCCGAGCGTAGGCGGAACGCTGGTGTTCCCCGGTAACGTGGGCGGGGCAAACTGGGGCGGCGGCAGCTACGATCCCGTGCGAGGCCTGATCTTCACCGCGGCAAATCGGTTGGCGACCGAAGTCCGGCTCATCCCGCGCGAAGCGTTTGACCGCTCCGGGCACGGCGATACGGGCGAACGATTGGGGCTGGAGTATGGTCCGCAGACCGGCGCACCATTCGGCATGTCTCGCCGTACTTTCCTGGGCCCGGACGGACGACCTTGCAACCAGGAGCCCTGGGGCGCGCTGACGGCCATTGAAGTGGAAACAGGCAAACTGCGGTGGGAGAGTCCGATCACCACCAGCCTCGGTGGTCCTCTCTACGTGAATGGCGCTGTGTTCTTCGGCGGCGGTGTATTTGAAAACAAGTTCCGCGCGTTTTCAGCGGAGAACGGGCGGAAGCTGTTCGAAACGGATCTGCCCTTCACAGCAAACTCAACTCCGGGCACATACGAATGGCGCGGCAAGCGCTACGTCGTCATTTCCGCGGGCGGTCACGGGAAGGTTGACGGAAGCAAACTCGGCGATTTGATCATGGCATTTACGCTCGAGCAGTGATGGCAGGCGTGTAGATTACTGCAGACCATTTTTAAGTGCCTTCCCCCGACACAAACGGTATCGCTGGTGGTGGAGCTGCACATCAGCGGAACGATTTAACCAAAACCACCGCTTGTGGGGACCTGCCTTTATCCTGATGACATGCGATGGCTGTTCCTGTCCGCCCTGGTCCCTGTGCTGAGTGCTCAGACCTTTTCGGTAAAGCCGGGCAGGATCCGCCAGGGCGAGACGCTGCGGCTCACCGCACTTGCTTCTGCCGACTCAGCAAGATTGGGCAAGCGCAAAGTGCCGCTCTACCTGGATGGAGATTTGAAATCGGGGCTCATTTCGATCGCCTTTAATGCACGGCCCGGCGAACACACTCTCGAGTTTCTCGACAGCAAAGACTCGGTTCTCGAGAAAACAACCTTCATCGTTGTGAATGCGCACTATCCGAGGCAGAACGTGGTACTTCCCAAAGCCGTAGCCGAATTGAAACCTTCTCCGGAAGAACGCGAAAACGTTAATGCGTTCCGCGTCGAAGAGACGCCCGAGCGATTCTGGCAAGAGCCGTTTCATCGTCCGATCCCAGGCTGCATCACGTCGATCTTCGGAGTCGAACGATACATCAACGGGAAGCCCACGGGCGATTACCACGCCGGCATCGATCAGCGGGGAGCCGCGGGCACACCCATTTATCCGGTGACGGACGGAATCGTGCGGCTCGCTGCAAAGTACGAACTACGCGGCGGAACCGTTGCCGTCGACCATGGCGAGGGAGTCACGTCCATTTATTTGCACATGTCCAAAGTTCTTGCGAAGCCCGGTGATCGAGTCACCACCAGTGATGCTCTCGGCCTGGTGGGTTCAACCGGACGCTCCACAGCGCCGCATCTTCATTGGACCTTGTACGTGCATGGCGAACCAGTCAATCCGAACCAATGGATTTCGAACGTGCCGTGCGCCGCGCGTCCCGCGCCAAAACCGCCGCATGGAC
>JBJMGJ010000197.1:0-9148 GCA_045807965.1 Bryobacteraceae bacterium
CAGCCGGCTGACTTTGGGGAGACGCTGAAAACCTTGGGCATTTACAGCCGTTTGGACCACAAGCCGCGTGCACTGTCCGGAGGTGAGCAACAACGAGTAGCAATCGCGAGAGCGCTCGTGAATCAGCCCGCGATTCTATTGGCCGATGAGCCGACCGGCAATCTCGATACCGCCAATTCGGATGCTGTGCTCGGCGTCCTGCGGCAATTAAACAAAACGAAGGGCCAGACGATCCTCATGATTACCCACAATCCCGAAGCGGCGGCGTTTGCGGACCGCACGGTAACCATGCGGGACGGCCGCGTTGAAGGTGCCTGAAGAGGCGCATCCGGCACGTACCTTAGAATTGGTTTTGTATGGCCACCCAAGCCAATCCGTTCGTCTCGGTGGATGAATACCTAGAGCGTGAGGCGAATTCACTGGAACGTCATGAATATCTAAACGGTGAGATATTCATGATGGCCGGCGGAACGCTCGACCACTCAGCTATCGCTTTGAATGTGGCCGCGGCACTCATCGTGCAACTGGCCGATACGGATTGCATCGTCCGGGGTTCCGATGCGAGGGTGCGCACTTCCCCCACAGGGCTTTACTCTTACGCGGACGCTGTCGTCTCGTGCGGCCAGGAACAATCGGACAAGAATACCCTTCTCAATCCGATTGTCATTGTAGAAATCCTCTCGGAAGGAACTGAGAGTTACGATCGCGGAAAGAAATTCGAATTTTACCGGCAAATTGAATCGTTCCGCGAATACCTGGTCATCGCGCAGGATCGGGTGTATGTCGAGCATCACCGCCGTGACACAAGCATCCCTACGCAGTGGACGATGCGAGTCTTTGCCGGCCGTGCAGACGTCATCGCGTTGACGGCTGTCCCGGCCAATTTGCGAATGGAAGAGATCTACCGTAAGCTGCCCGTCTGGAACGAAATAGCTAGTCGAGAACTTCCGGCTTAATTTCAGCAGCCTCCCCGGACGCTTTCTTGTCCCAATATCTCCGGACCCAGGCTTCCCAACTCTTGCCGGCAGCCGGATCTCTGTCGCTGAAACGCAGAGCAGCGACATCGGAATACGGAATGTTTATTCGTGGGCTACCATCCGAAGGAAGCACGCGCACGAGCGAGTCACCAAGTGTTTTCGCGCTTCGCCGGTCGTAAAGATAGCCGTCGATCGTCGTGCCGTCCCTGCGCGTGATCTTCACATCGCCGCGGTAATCGAAAGCCTTCTCGAGAGCGGTACGGATTTCTTCCTCGTTCTCAAGCGGCGGAACCCAGCCTTGCAGTTGCTCGTGGACAAACCCAGGCGCGACTTCGAGTTCATCCGGATTGACTGAATGTCCCGGTTGATTCTCGGTCAAATCTGAGTCTCTCCCTGAGACTGGATCTGGACAAGCGGATTGTATGAATGTGTCGGTTTCACTGGCTCATTCAAGAGAGCCTGGGCGTAGGAATCACGGTAGCTGCTGAAGAGCGTGGCCCGTACCATCCCAACGAAGCCTTTGAGCGTATTGAACCCGTAATGAACCGAGGAGGCCTCGTACCCGCTGTGCACCATGCAGTTGGCGCACTTCGGATTTCCAGACTCCGTCCCATAGTTGCTCCATTCCGTTTCGCGGAGCAGTTCATCGAAGGTGTCCGCATAGCCATCCTGGAGCAGGTAACACGGCTTTTGCCAGCCGAACACGTTGTAGGTGGGCATGCCCCAGGGTGTGCAGGCGAAATCGCGGCGGCCCATCAGGAACTCCGCGAAGAGCGGCGACATGTTGAATTTCCAATCGGGCTTGCGATTGGAGAGGATGGCCCGGAAAAGCCGGCGTGTGCGAGCCCGGCCAAGAAAATGTTGCTGGTCAGGGGCTTTATCGTACGAATAGCCCGGTGACAGCATCATGCCCTCTACCCCAATTTCCATCATTTCGTCGAAAAACCGCCGCACGCTGTTCGGGTCCGCACCATCAAACAGGGTCGTATTCGTCGTGACGCGGAAACCAGCCGCCAACGCCGCTTTCATGCCTTCGATTGCCACGTCATACCCGCCTTCGCGGCACACAGAGAAGTCGTGGTGTTCGCGCTCGCCATCCACGTGAACAGAGAAGCTCAGGTACTTGCTGGGTTTGAAGAGATGAAGCTTTTCCTTCAGCAGCAGGGCGTTGGTGCAGAGGTAAATGTATTTCTTCCGCGCAACGAGGCCTTCGACAATCTCCTGTATCTGCGGGTGCATAAGCGGTTCACCGCCGGGAATGGAGACAGCCGGAGCGCCGCATTCATCCACGGCCCGAAAGCACTCCTCGGGCGTAAGCTGGCGCTTCAAAACGTGCGGTGGATACTGGATTTTTCCGCATCCGGCGCAGGCAAGATTACACCGGAACAGCGGTTCGAGCATGAGAACGAGCGGATAGCGCTTACGTCCAGCCAGCCTTTGCTTGAGGACATAGGACGCCACCGTCCACATCTGCGATACGGGCACACTCATAGGGTCAAGGGTGAGGCCATACAAAACGCAAGGCGTCCAATATGCTCTATCTCAATGATACCGAACAGGTTTGGCAGCGTCTACGGCTTAGCCTACTGTTGCTGTTGTTGCTGTTGGACGATCAGGAACTCCGCCTCCTGGTCCTTCTCGAGAAAACGGGACCATTCTTCGTCAGAGGCAAACTCCTGGTCGGGCGGAAGAATGGCTTCGGAAGGCGTCACTCGCACCCGGACTTGCAGTTCCGTGTTGGCGGCGCCCTTCATCCGGCCGACAGTCGGAGCCACATCGGCGTAATCGCGTCCGATGGCAGTCCGGATATGCCGTACACCGGCCGGCAAATTGTTGGTTGGATCGAATCCGACCCAACCTAACCCGGGCAGCGAAGCCTCGAGCCAGGCGTGCGTCGCTCCTTCCGGAGAGCGGTCTGTGTGCCAGGCTTCATGGTGCAAATAGCCGCTCACGTACCGACAGGGAATCCGAAGTCCTCGCACCAGGGCAATCATGATGTGCGCAAAATCCTGGCAAACGCCCTGCCTCTTCTCGAGCGCCTCGTCGATGGGCGAATCCACTTTCGTGCTCTGCTTCACGTAATCGAAAGCATGATAGAGCTGAGTATTTAAGGTTTGCAGGAGCTGCAGTGGATCGCGGTCTCGCCTGTCGAAGACGTCCAGTTCGCGGGCAAGGGCGTCGAGTGCCGGTGTGGGGCGCGCAAACTGGCTGGGGCGCAGCATGTCCCAGTAATCTTCGACTTCGATCATCCGGTCGAGCTCCGCCCAGGCTTCCGGACCTAGTTCAGAGGGCAGCGGCTCGGGCTCATCCACTTCAACCAGCGCATCGGCGATGATCGTGAGCTGTTTGTGGGGCGCGGGAATGTCGAAGTGGTGAACGAGGTTCGCCAGATGGTCAGGATACGAAAAGATCCGCGCGCGTGGACTCACTGAAAGCTGAAACGTGAAGCAGCGCTGCATGTGTTCGCTGCGTGGATGCATGCGCACTTCCATGATGCTCTGCCACACCGGGCGGCTATAGCGATAACGAGTGAAGTGTCGGACGGCGTAGAACATATCAGGCTTCGATCGCGGACTCGATCGGGTAGTCGATAAAGATTTGGTGCATGGCCGCGTGCAGGTTATGGCACTGTTCCAGCACACCGTTCAGATAGTTGTGTAAATTGCGCGCCATAATTTCATCGATTCCGGCGTACGTGAGCGACGCGCGCAGTTTCCCGATCAACCTGTCCGTCCGCGCCGATTTACGGCTGGTGGTAATCTCAGCGATTCTGTCGAGGGCGAAGCTCATCTGGTCGGCCGAGTATCGGATCGTGTGAGGAAATTCGGGATTCAAGATGAGGAAGTCCGCGACGCATTCCGGGTTTACGTTGGAGGTGTTCACCTTCCGGTATGCCTCCACCGCGGCGCAACTGGTCAGCAATCCCACCCAATCGAGATCGTCCGCGCCGGTTGCCTCAGCAAAGTGAGCATCCACCAGCAGTGATAACCCACACGCGCGTTCCATAAAACGGCCCAGCTGAATGAAATACCATCCCTCGCCGTGGTTCATGGTGGAATCGCTTACGCCGTAGAAGTGATAGGCGCCCTCACGGAACGAGGTTAGGAGGCGAAAGGGATCGAAGTCAGTTCCCGAAGAACTCGCCGCGGTTACTTTGTGATACAGCTGGTTCAGCGATTCCCACATCTCGGAGCTGATCTGCTCGCGCACTTGGCTTGCGTTCTCACGCGCTCCGGTGATCGAAGAAACAATCGACGACCGGTTGCCGGGTTGAGCAATGAGCCGCATGATAGTCGTTTGAGAGTCGCCCGACATTGACTCAGGTTGTAAGCCGAGCGCTTCCGTAATTCGTTTCCATCGGGCTTCTCGGGACGGCTTCGACGGATTCAGAAGCAGGATGTAATTGGCTTCGAGGACGCGACTGAAATGGTCGGCGCGCTCGAAGTACCGGCTCATCCAGTAAAGGCTATCGGCAACGCGAGATAGCATGGCTGGGCAGTATCCTCAGTTCTGCAAAACCCAGGTGTCCTTCGACCCTCCACCCTGGGAAGAGTTGACGACAAGCGATCCTTTGCGAAGTGCGACGCGGGTAAGACCGCCCGGAACAATGGTCACGGACTCGCCAAAGAGCACATAGGGCCTCAGGTCGACATGCCTGGGTTCGATCTCACCGCCCTCCACGAAGCACGGAGCGGTGGAAAGCGAAAGTGTTGGTTGCGCGATGTAATTCCGGGGGTTGGCCAGAATCCTTTCCCTAAATTCAGCCTGCTGGGCCAGTGAACTGTGTGGACCAATGAGCATTCCGTATCCTCCGGACTCGCCAACGGCTTTCACAACGAACTTGCCGAGATTTGAGCAGACATGATCGCGCTGGGCCGGATCTGTCATCAGGAATGTCTCAACATTGTCCAAAATCGGCTCTTCGCCGAGATAGTAACGAATGATGTCGGGCACATACGCGTACACTGCCTTGTCATCGGCAACCCCGGTTCCGAGCGCGTTCGATACGACGACATTACCCGCCCGATACGCGTTGAAAAGGCCCGGAGATCCCAGAGCCGAATCGGAACGGAACGTGACTGGATCGAGGAAATCATCGTCTACGCGCCGATAAATGACATCAATTCGCTGCAGGCCCGATGTCGTGCGCATATAAACGACGTTGTCATGAACCAGAAGATCCCGGCCCTCAACAAGCTCAATACCCATTTGGCGAGCGAGATAAGAGTGCTCGAAGTACGCGGAATTGTAAACACCCGGCGTGAGAAGAACTACAGTCGGATTAGAGCGGCCTTCCGGAGCGAGGGAACGCAGTGTAGACAGAAGAGCTTGGCTGTAATGCTCAATCGGCCGAACGCCACATTTGCGAAAGAGCATAGGGAAAATCTGCTTCATCACGCGGCGGCTCGTCAGCATGTAAGACACACCGCTTGGCACGCGCAGATTATCCTCAAGCACCACAAACTTGCCGTCAGGCATGCGGATCAGATCCGTACCACAGATACTCACGTACACGTCGCGCGGCACTTTGAGTCCGCGCATCTCCCGCCGATAATGGGGGCAGGTGTAGATCAGTTCGCCTGGAACCACACCATCCTTGATGATCCGGCGCTCGTGATAAACATCTTTCAGGAACAGATTCAAGGCGGTAATGCGCTGCTTCAGACCCTTTTCCACCGTTTCCCACTCCGCCGATGGAATGATCCTGGGTAACAGGTCGTGTGGAAAAATTCGCTCCGTGCCCTCGCCCCGGCCGTAGACCGTGAAGGTGATGCCCTGGTTGAAGAATGAAAGATCCGCTTCTTGCTTACTCCGGAGGAGTTCCTCAGGCGGCGAGTTCAGGAGACGTGCGTAAAGTGCCTTATAGTGGCCTCGCGGTCGTCCATCTGGCCGGATCATCTCGTCGTAAGCGGTGTTCAGTTCATAGCCGGTGAAAGGCGTACGAAGTGCGCGGCTTCCCGTAGTTGATGAATATGTAGCCATGTTCCGTGGGGACTAATTACCCGGAAGCCTTTCGACTTGGAACAGGACCGGATGGTATGCATGAGTATACCGTGAAGGCGCCGGACTTCTCCTGCTGACCGGCGCTAAAGGTTAAATTTCGTAATTGGTTCACGGCGCGCCGCAAGGTTGGTTTACCCTCCGGGCAAGGAGCAGCTTGACGGGCCACCTTTATTTCGACAACTCGAAATGTGTGCAACAGTAATGTTCCGATCTGGGTCAGTTACACTAACGGTACGTGCTGACCGGAACCATGTCCAGTTCTCTCGCCGCTTAGGCGATACGGCCGTTACCTGTTTTGCTTGCGAACGCTTGTTTGCAAGCTTTGAAGGGCTGCTAATGCTGATCCGATTGGGTTACGACATGAGTTTCGATGTGCCGTTCGAGGTGCCCATTGTGGCGCTTTTGAACGTTTATCCCTCCCGCACAGAGGATTTACTGGAGCCTGACGTTCTCAAGCTCGAGCCGGAAGTGCCGATCGAGACGTATATGGACAGTTTCGGCAACCAATGCTCGCGCTTTGTGGCGCCGCCGGGAACCATTCGGCTTTACAGCAGCACGCTTATTCAGGATTCGGGGAAGCTCGACGCCGAAGATCCTGAGGCGGAAGAAATCCCGGTAAAGGATCTGCCAGCAGACGTCCTGCGCTACCTGCTTCCGAGCCGCTACTGCGAAGTTGATCTGTTGACGAGCCTAGCGGCGGACTTATTTGGGGACCTACCGCCCGGTTGGGGCCGCGTCAAGGCCGTCTGTGACTGGGTGTATTCGAGAGTGACGTTCGGCTATAACTTTGCTCGTCCGACCAAAACAGCTCTGAATGTATTCACCGAACGTACAGGGGTTTGCCGGGATTTCCAACATCTGGCAGTAGCTTTGTGTCGCGGCTTGAATATCCCGGCGCGCTATGTGACCGGATACCTGGGTGATATCGGGGTTCCGATCTCTCCCAGCCCGATGGACTTCAGCGCCTGGTTTGAGGCCTATCTGGGCGGGCGCTGGTGGACCTTCGACGCGCGTCACAACACATCCCGCATTGGACGGGTGTTGATGGCTGTGGGACGCGATGCCGCTGATGTGGCTCTGACGACCTCCTTCGGCAGCGCGCGCCTGCTCAACTTCACGGTCGTTGCCGAAGAACTCAGGGAGGCAACTCCAGCCGCGGCGTCCTAGTGCGCCGCGACCTGCCGCGTTTCGTCCGGTCGCGGTCTGCGCATGACAAATGGCAGCGGGACCAGGAAGATGATGATCGTCGACATTATCCAGAAGCTATTCTTGAAGCTCAGCGCCGAGGCCTGGCTCCGAATCATCTGGTAAGCCATCGCGGTCGCCTTTTCCGCGGCAGTCACAGGATCGAAGCCCTGGGACTGGAATAAGCCCTTGAATCCCGCAAGCATCGCCTGGAAGTTCGAATCGCTATGGCCCGTGTGGGCGGCAAATGAGTTTTGGTGTGTCTGGTTCTGCCGCAGCATAAACGTACTCAGTAAAGACGTTCCAATACTCCCGCCGATGTTGCGCGAGAAATTGGATAATCCCGAGACCTGATTACTCTTCTCCCGAGGTACTCCGATGTAGTTCAGAGTGCTGATCGGAATGAAGATGAACGGCATGGGCAAGACCTGGACGACCCGCAGCAGCACGATGGTTTTGAAGTCCACTCCGGGATAGATCACGGTCATGAGGTGAAGCGTTGAAGCCATGCCAAGAAATCCAAGGGACACGAGCATTCGAGGGTCAACTCCAGCTTTCTGGGTCACAAGCCCGGCAATCGGCATCATCACCATGAGCGCAAGCCCACCGGGGGACAGCGCCATGCCCGCGCGTTCGGCCGTGTAGCCCATGCTGGTCTGTAGAAACTGCGGAATCAAGACCGTGGTCCCAAACAGGACAAGGCCCAAGACAAAGGAAAAGAACACGGCAGTTCCGAAATTTCTGTTCTTCAGGAGCCGCACGTCTACGATCGGATGGTCGTGGTACCACTCCCAAAGGAAGAATGCCACCAGAACTGGAACCCCGATGCTGAACATGGTTGTAATCAGCGGCGAACTGAACCAATCTTCCTCCTGACCCTTGTCCAGAACAATCTGGAAGCAGGCAACTCCAAATACAATCAGAGCCAGCCCGATGTAATCGATACGAATGCCTGATCGCTTCTCTTCTTTCAACCAGGGCGGATCTTCGACCACCCGTTGCGTCATGAAAAGAGAAATCAGGCCGACCGGAAGATTGATGAAGAAGATCCAGTGCCAACTGTAGTTGTCGGTAATCCAGCCGCCAAGCGTTGGTCCGATAGCCGGCGCGGCAACCACGGCCATTCCATACAGAGCAAATGCCATTCCGCGCTTCTCAACCGAAAAAGTATCGGCGAGAATTGCTTGTTCGGAGGGTTGAAGGCCGCCGCCGCCGGCGCCTTGTAAGATGCGAAAGAGAATCAGCAACGGAAGGCTGGGAGCCAATCCGCACAGGATGGAGGACGTGGTGAAGAGCACCACGCACATCATGTAGAAACGCTTCCTTCCGATCATGGTCGAGAGCCAGCCCGAGATGGGTAAAACAATCGCGCTCGAGACCAGGTAACTCGTCAGAACCCAGGTGGCTTCTTCGTAACTTGCGCCGAGTGATCCAGCTATGTGTGGCAGAGCGACATTGGCGATGGACGAATCGAGCACTTCCATGAATGTCGCCAGGGTAACCGTAAAAGCGACCAACCACGGATTGTGGGAAGGCTTCCAATCCCGGCGTGAGGAAGACGGCATGTCTATCCCCCAACTCGCACATCTGGTTCGACCGACATACCGGGGCGAAGCCGATCGAGCCCTTCCTGATGGGGTTTGAAGCGAATCCGCACCGGAATCCGCTGGACTACTTTCACATAGTTACCAGTCGCATTTTCGGGCGGAAGAACGCTTGCGATGGATCCAGTAGAACCTCCGATCGTCTCGACGTAGCCTTCGAAGTCTCTCTTCAGCGCGTCTACATGAATAGACGCAGTCTGATTTGGGTGAATCGATCGTAGCTGAGTCTCTTTGAAATTCGCCGTGACCCAAACATCGCCGATTTGAGCGATCTGCATCAACTGCTGGCCCGCCGAGATGTGAGACCCGATTTCCGCTGAGCGCTTCATCACGATACCGGACACCGGCGCCGTGATTTTTGCATAGCTCAACTTCAGC
>JBJMGJ010000198.1:0-4118 GCA_045807965.1 Bryobacteraceae bacterium
GCCAACACCCGATGGCACGGGATGAACACCGGCAGGCAGTTCCGTCCGTTGGCATTGCCCACACACCGAAATGCGGCGGGGGCATCAATCTGTTCCGCCAGATGCCCATACGTGATCGTGCTGCCAAACGGGATCGGCCGTAGCTGTTCCCAGACGCGGCTCTGGTCGAGGGTAGACCATCGGACGGATTTCCTTGCGGCTCTTTATCGGCGTCCAATTGCCATCTGCTCCTACGCTATCGCCGGCTCGACCGGAAATCGTCTGCTATCGTTCGGTTTTATCCAACATGCAGTTCTCTAGCCCTGAGATTAACTCCGAGCAATTTACGCTGGACAACGGCCTGACCGTCATCGTTCACGAAGACCACAAGACCCCCATCGTTGCCGTGAATAGCTGGTACCACGTGGGTTCTAAAAACGAGAAGCAAGGCAAAACAGGTTTTGCTCACCTTTTCGAGCATCTGATGTTTGGCGGCAGCGAACACGTGCCGGGCAGCTACATCGAAGCCATGGAGCGAATTGGCGCTACTGACCTGAATGGGACCACAAGCGAAGACAGAACGAACTACTTCGAAAACGTGCCCTCGTCGGCGCTTGAGTACGCTCTGTTTGCCGAGTCCGACCGCATGGGCCACTTCTACAGCACCATCAGTCAGGAGGTGCTCGATCTGCAGCGCGGAGTAGTGCAGAACGAGAAACGCCAGGGCGATAACCAGCCTTACGCGATCGTCGAAGAGCTAGTGGTGAGAGCCACCTACCCCGTCGGTCACCCGTACGCCCACACGGTTATCGGATCCATGGAGGATCTCGATTCCGCATCGCTAGACGATGTGCGCGAGTGGTTTCGGACTTACTACACACCATCGAATGCTGTTCTTGTGCTGGCTGGAGACATCACAGCGACCGAGGCCGAGAAACTCGCCCGACGATTCTATGGCGATATACCGGCGGGCGTACCCGTCTCTCACCACCGTTCCTGGATCGCCAAGATGACGGGTGAGCACCGGGAACAGGTGCAAGACCGTGTTCCGCAGGCGCGTATTTACAAGACTTGGAACGTCCCCGGGTACGGAACTCCCGAAGCGGATTACCTCCGACTTGCATCGTCCCTGCTTTCGTCCGGCAAGAATTCGCGGCTCTACAAGCGCCTGGTGTACGACGACCAGATTGCAACCCAGGTGGGTGCCTACCTGGATGAGCGGGAAATCGGGAGCCAGTTCGTTGTCGTGGCGACAGCCAGGGCTGGTGAAGATCTCCGCAAGGTGGAGAGCGCGCTGGACGAAGAATTCGACCGTTTTCTCCAGGAAGGGCCGACCGAACGTGAATTGCAGCGTGTGAAGACGCAGTCGTTCGCAAGTTTCATCCGCGGCGTCGAACGGATCGGCGGTTTCGGCGGTAAATCAGACATCCTCGCCTCTAGCCAGACTTACTTGGGTGCTCCCCATGGTTACCGGGAAAAGTTGAAGCGCCTGGATAAGGCGACCTTCGCCGAGGTTCAGAATGTGGCTCGAGAATGGCTTTCCGACGGGGTCTACACCCTGGAGGTGCTGCCATTCCGGGATGCTTCGAATGGGCAGCCCGCAAAAAACGGTCGTGAGCGAATGCCCGAAATCGGCTCGCCGCATGACCTGCAGTTGCCCGCATTACGGGAGGCTCGGCTTTCGAACGGTTTGCGCGTACTCGTTGCGGAGCGCCACGAAATCCCGGTCGTCAATCTCTGGCTGGATGTGGATGCCGGCTACGCGGCCGATCAAGGCGCCGCGCCGGGAACCGCCCGATTGGCAGCCAGTCTGCTGACAGGCGGAACGCGGCGGCGCACGGCGTTAGATATTAGCGACGAATTGCAGATGCTGGGCGCCCAACTCTCGACGGGCGCGAATCTCGATCTCTCGACCGTCTACCTTTCCGCGCTGAAGGCGACCCTCGATGAATCTGTCGACCTCTTTGCGGATATCGTGCTCAATCCCGCTTTCCCCCAAACGGATTTCGAACGGCAGCAGCAGCTCCAACTGGCTGCCATTGCGAACGAGAAGGTAACGCCGCTGCAAATGGCGCTGCGAGCTCTTCCGCCAATCCTTTTCGGCGGCGATCATGCCTATGGGATGCCCCTAACCGGTTCGGGGACGGAGGAGAGCGTGAGTGGCCTTACTCGTGACGACATGTTGCGTCACCACTCGTTATGGTTCCGCCCGAGTAACGCAACGCTGATGGTCGTGGGTGATACGAGTCTCGAGGAGATGCTGCCCAAATTAGAGGCGGTCTTGGGTGGATGGGAATCAGGGCCTGTCCCGCAAAAAAATCTCGCGACCGCACCCAGACCTGCGAAACCGGCGATCTACCTGGTGAACAAACCCGGTGCCGTTCACTCGGTTGTCATCGCGGGCACGATTGCGCCAGCCCCCGATCCGCGGAGCGAGGTCGCGCTTGAAACCATGAACAACGTCTTTGGCGGTACGTTTGGCGCCCGTTTGAACATGAATTTGAGAGAAGACAAGCACTGGTCCTACGGCGCGGCTTCTGTTCTGTACGCGGCGCGTGGCCAACGCCCGTTTCTTGCTTACGCTTCCGTGCAAGGGGACAAAACCGCGGATTCGGTTCGCGAGATTCTCAAAGAACTGCGCGGAATCACTGCCGAGAAACCGATTGAAGCTAGCGAATTGGATAAGGTAAAGCAGCAACAAATCCTCGAGCTGCCGGGTGCTCATGAAACCATGAACGCGGTCGGTAACCTCTTTGGTGATCTGCTTCAGCTTGGCCTGCCGCTCGACTATTACAACGGGTACGTCAGTCGCGTACGCGCCTTGACGGCTGCGGAACTGGAGACGTGTGCTCGCGAGCTTCTGATTCCAGAGAAGATGATCTGGATGATCGTTGGCGATCGAGCGACGCTCGAACCCGCTCTCCGCGATCTAGGGATCGGCGACGTGATCGGAATGGAAGCCTAGCGTCCAAGTTGTCTTAGGACATTCCCGAAAGGGCAATCGCTTGTTATACTTAAGCAATCCCTAACTATGCCGTCTTCAGGTCTCGTGCAAGATACTGCTGTTCCTACCGGGCGAGATCTGGTAAGCGGTGGTGTGAAGAAGATCATTCTTTTGAAGCCGCGCGGATTCTGCGCTGGTGTTGTTCGCGCGATCGACGTTGTCCGCATTGCACTTGATCTGTATGGCGCTCCCATTTACGTGCGCAAAGAGATCGTGCATAACCGGCACGTTGTCGATGAGTTGCGCCGCGCTGGGGCAGTCTTCGTCGAGGAGCTGGGAGAGGTTCCTGAAGGGGCGCGAGTGATTTTCAGTGCCCACGGAGTTTCGCCGGCTGTTCGCGCCGAGGCAAAAGAGCGTAGGCTCCAGGTGATCGACGCGACCTGTCCGTTAGTCACCAAGGTGCACCTCGAAGCGGTACGTTTCGCCAAGCAGGGCTACACCATCATTCTGATCGGCCATCGCGACCACGACGAAGTGATCGGCACACTCGGCGAGGCTCCTCTCAACACGACTCTCGTCTCGGATGTCGCGGATGTCGATCGGCTGTACATCCAAGACCCTGAGCGCGTCGTCTATCTTACTCAAACCACGCTTTCGCTCGACGAAACCAAAGATATCGTGAATCGCCTGCTGGAGCGTTTCCCGAAGATCATCGGCCCCAAGACCCAGGACATCTGCTACGCAACCGAGAACCGCCAATTAGCCGTCAAAGCCGTAGCTCCGCTTTGTCAGGCATTGCTCGTGGTGGGTTCACAAAATAGCTCGAACTCCAGAAGGTTGGTTGAGGTTTGTCAAAAGGCTGGCGTGCCTGCCTACTTGCTCGACGACTGCAGTGAGGTCCGGCCTGAAACCCTGGAGGGCGTCGACACGGTTGCGGTCACCGCCGGTGCTTCCGCGCCCGAACACCTGGTTCAGCAGCTCATCGATCACCTGAAAGCGAAAGGATACACCGACTTGGAAGAGGCTGAAATCAAGGAAGAGGACGTGCGTTTCACGCTACCTTCGGATCTTGAAAACTTCAAGCCTCGCCTCCATACTGTTCGTATTTAGCGCGCCCACAAGCCTCCATCAACGATGAAATCAAGTCTCCAAGTTTCGGACTCGCTGAATTTCACCGTCGCGAATGCCATCCACC
>JBJMGJ010000199.1:0-11188 GCA_045807965.1 Bryobacteraceae bacterium
CTGATCCTCTGTGTTCGGCTGCTATTCAAGTCGGCTCACCAGATGCTGAACAGCATCCGCCTGCCCGGTACTACATCTGCACGTTGCGGGCCGTGCTCCTGCTCGTGTTTTCACGTGTGTGCGCTCCTCAGATCCGTGCGATTCACTACGGAATCGGCAGCTCTTCTGTCCTTCATCCACTTTGTGGCATTCGAATTCGGGCGTTCCACTCCCCGTTCCAGTAACAAAAGTTTTGTTGAGAATGTAATTACTGCACAGGTGCTGAAAAGCTTGCCGCGTGCTGTGATTTGCTGGTCATGTGTTCGGGTTCCGCGAGCATGCCCCCAAGTACTTGAACACACAGGACCACGGCGCGATTTGAGAAAGCTGCCGGCCTTCGACTCACGACCACCAGCGATTCGTGGAGCCTCGGGCGACAGGCGGGCCTGGGTAGCCGCGCCCGGGGGTGGGCGTTCATCATAACCACCGACCAGCGCCGAACACGTTCAAGGGCCTCGGAGTCCGGACGTTCTCCACCATCACATAATCAAAACGACCAAGATCTTCGTCACCTGAGGGCGGCACGGCGAGAACTTACCATAGCCTCGACGCCAGAGAAATGTTTTTATGAACCCTATCTGCATCACCTGTGGAACCCAGTTCAGCAACGGTTTGAGGGAGCCCAATTCGTGTCCCATTTGTACGGATGAACGTCAGTACGTCGCATTGGGAGGGCAACAGTGGACCACGCTGGAGGAACTCAAGCGTGATCACGGAACGAAGATTCAGGAGGAAGAGCCGGGTTTAACCTCGTTCTCTATAGAGCCCAAATTCGCGATCGGACAGCGAGCCTTCCTCATACAGACCCCGTCAGGCAATGTTTTATGGGATTGCATCAGTCTTTTGGACGACGCGACGCTTGAGCACATTCGACGACACGGCCGATTGAACGCGATCGCGATCTCTCACCCGCATTACTACACGAGCATGGTCGAATGGAGCCGTGCGTTCGGTGATGTTCCGATTTACCTTCACGCAGATGACGCGAAATGGGTCATGCGCTCCGACAGAAACATACTGGCCTGGTCGGGCGAAACGCTGAGCTTGCCTGGAGGGCTTCGTTTGATTCGTTGCGGAGGCCACTTCGAGGGCGCCGCCGTGCTCTTTTGGCCGGACGGAGCTTCGGGGAAAGGCGCGCTGCTGACCGGCGACGCCATTCAGGTCGTACCGGACCGGCAATGGGTCAGCTTTATGTACAGCTACCCAAACTACATCCCGCTAGACAAGAACGGGGTGCTGCGGATCCTCAATGCAGTCGGGCCGTTTGCGTTCGATCGAATTTACGGAGCGTTTCCCGGTCTGACGGTTGAGCAAGACGCAAAACGAGCGGTCACTCGCTCGGCACAGCGATATCTGGCAGCGATGGGTTTCGCCGAAACGAGTTGAGGAGGAGGCAGCTCCACCCTTTCACCAGAAGTCCGCCGACTGCGATCAAAACTCCGTTCTCGTATCTGAAAGCAGACGAGCAACGGAAGAGCAGCGAAATCCATTCTCAATCCGGATCCCCGGCGAAATCTTCCCTGAGCTTATTGCGAAGTCTACGCCGCGTATTGGCTAGGACGGAACGATGCGAGGAGGCAAGATGATGGAGAGGACGGTCAAGGGGCTTCTGGTAATAGTCGCAGCTGGCACTGCAAGCATCGCCTGTCTGATGCTGCCGACAGCTCAGGCATTTGTGGCGGCATTACCGGAACCGCAAGTGGACGGAGTTCCTTACTCAGGGTTCAAAGAGATCGTCAGTGCGAGTCACGCCCAATTAGGGCGAATCGCGGTGGATGTCGCCTGTACCTACCTGAACAGATTCAACACAGCCCAACCGGCAAACGTCTCCGACCCTGCCTTGAAGACCAAAGCTGATTAGGTCCGGTTGTCTTCGTCGCGAAACTCTACACGTTCAGTCTTGCATTCCGGATTGCTAAGGAGATTATATGCTCGCTCGAGATAACGACACTAACCCTCCGGACAGAGGCGGTTTCGTTTTCTATGTCTCACTTTCGTTACTGATTGCCGTCATCGGGTACGCCATGATGATCCTTCCGCAGAGAGGGTGACCTCGCCCAAGTTTTGATTGGCGGCATCGGAACAACAACCGGGTTTCGGGGGTTCACAAGCATTTGAGCCATTGCACGTCAAGGCTCGCTCAATCGCCGCAGCCACAGCGTATCGGAGCGGGCTCCCATCAGGTGAACTGGTTGGATAATCTTCGGGCTCCGTTACTCACGTTTCGCCGTGCAGCGAGCGAAGCGCGAGCCCCCGGGCCACGGACGTAAATTCGTCGCCCGTGCGGATCTTTTCCGGCCCGAAACGACCTTCGAAGATCCGGCGCACGGCTGGAACGAAAGAGGAGCCACCGGTCAGGAAGACGCGATCAATTTCGCTCGGCTTGGTCCCGGTCTTCGCCAGCAATGCGCTCAGCGAATCCTCAATGGCCGAGAGTTCTTCTGAGATCCACTCTTCGAATTGCGGACGGGTGACATCGGCGCGGATCATCACATCGCCATCGTCAAACCGAAATGTGGCCGTTTCGTGGTGGGACAGATTCGCCTTCACCTTTTGTATCGCGCGGTGGAGTTGATAGCCCAGATCGTGTCTTACCAAGTACAACAGTGCATTGATCTTGTCCGGCTCTAGCGCTTGCCGGGCGACGCTCATCAGCATGTTGAGCGTATCCTGGCTCTTCAGAAACGAGAGATGATGCCAACGTTCGAGTTTCAGGTAAACCCAATTCGGCACGGGGAGCAGCTTGCCTCCGGACCGCAGTTCTGAACCGGCGCCCAGGGCAGGGGAGACGAGATGGCGGATCAGTTTCGCATCGAAGGCATCACCCGCCAAGCCCAGGCCTTGATTCCCAATGACCCGCTGTAATGAAGATCCGCCCGAGAACGACGGCCCCACACGCAAAAGCGAGAAGTCGCTGGTCCCGCCGCCAAAGTCTCCAATCACGATCAACTCGTCGTTCTGCAGAGTGGATTCGTAATGATAAGCGGCGCCCACCGGTTCGTATTCAAAGCGTATCTGTGAAAATCCGGCCTGTTTTAAACTCTCGCGGAGGCGCAACAGTGCATACTCGTCATCTTCATCGGATTCGGAGCTGACGAAACGAACCGGACGTCCCACGACAACAGGGGGCAAATCCGCTCCAAACCGTTCTTCGGCAACGGCACGTATGTCTTTCAAGATTCTCGAGATCAGAGTCTCCAAAGGGAACGGGCGTCCGAAAATCTCGGTGGACTGAAGGCTGCGGCTGGCCAGGAACGATTTCAAAGACTGAATGAGTCGTCCTTTCTCATCCGAATGGAGATAGCGCTCAATCCCCTCGGGACCGCTCCAGCTCTTTATCGTGGTGCGTCCAGCTTCCCGGTGTCGCTCGAGATACAAGAGCGACCGGAACGACTCAGTCTGGCCGATGGCCGCGGGGAATTTTGCAACTTCGACGTGACCGGCTGGACCCGCGAGCGCAATCGAACTGTTGGTGGTCCCGAAATCCAAGCCAAGTCCCATATCTTTACTTTCTCGCGGCATTCAGGAGAATTTCGAATTGAATCGGGGAAAATGAAAGCTGCGGATGCGTAGAACGTTCGTCCTTTATTGCGGAGCAGTCCTCGCGGCAACTTTCGTTACCGTAAAGCCGAGCAAGGCTCAGATGATTGTTAAGCTCAATCCCGAGACGGTAGCTGAATTCGACCGGTATGCAAAGTCGGTGGAAGCCGAGCTCAGCCGCCGATGGGACGGTCAAGCGAATTTCATCTCCGTGGAAGATGACCCGGCGGATAAGCGTAAGGTGATGGAGGGAGAACTTCTCGTACGCACTCCCAAGCCCGATGCCAAACCGGTGACGGTTACGGACGGTCTGATACATGATTGGGTCGGGACCGTGTTTATCCCCGACACAGACCCGGCACGCGTGATGGCAGTGCTGAGGGATTTCGACAAGCACAAAAAGATCTACCCCGAGATTGCGGATTCCAAAACACTTGCTCAGAATGGCGACAAGACGGTTGGCTATTGGCGGGTGAAGCAGCGCAGGGGACTGGTTCCGGTGATCCTAGATGTGGAACAAACCGCGTATTACAGGAAACTTGCGCCGGGTAAATGGAACTGCCGAGCTTACGCTCGCAAGATCACGGAAATCGATTCGGGACCTTTTAGCGGAAAGCGCAAATTTCCGGAGGGCGAAGGGCACGGATATATGTGGAGAATGTACGCTTACTGGAGCATTGAGCAGGTAAACGGGGGAGTGCTTGCGGATTGCCGGATGCTTTCCCTGTCCCGTTCCATCCCGCAGGCCATTGCCTGGGCGGTAGCTCCGTACGTGCAAAAAGCTCCCCAGGAATCGTTGACTTCGACCCTCAAGCAGACCCGGGATGCGACGACTAAGCCCAAATCACTGGACTCCACTATCCGAGGCATCCAACACACTGGATCGAATCCAGCGGTGGGATTCGGCCTCCTGCTCGGAGGGTGAAGATCCCGCCACGCGGATCTGGCTTGCGACCGTGCGGCGCATCCTGAAAGTGTTCAATCCGTAAGAGGGAGTTTCCTCTACCATCCTTCTCATGTTGAACGCGAGCGATACCGGGTTCGAGCGGATCAAATCGGTTCTGATGGCTTCTAAGATTTGTACGATGCGACGTGGCTGCCCCCGATTGTCAGGAGTCGGTTCCGGCATCGTTCTCGGATGTAAGCAATCGTTGAGCCGCAGGACGGCCATTTTCCCATCCGTTTGGACGGGGGTGCTGTCCGGATCAGGTTGCACTGCCCAATCGCGCGACATAAGGCCTGCCGATTCCAGACACCCGGTGAACGCTAAATCATTCAGTACTTTCGCTCGCTCGTCATCAATGTGGGGATCGGACGCATGGGTCAAATGCCCGCGATGGATTCGGTAAGAGACGTCTTCTGTGGCGGCGCTTAACCAGACATCGGTGTTCGGCTGTTTCCAAAGCCGTATGTGATGGCGTTTGGAGAACGTATCCAGACTTTTCTGGTAATCCACATCGGCGATCATTCCATTGAGCTTCAGCTTCCCCATCGGTGCCGCGGAGTAGGAAGTACGCTGAATCATGCAGTGGTACATACGGTAAATCGTCACGAGAGACCGATCCTGCGCTCCTGACCATCCCGCCGCGCGAAAGGCACGGTTGAGCTGATCCCGGGTTCCCAGGAAGAAAATGTTCAGCAGGTCCGACGGATGGTTCGATCCATGCTCGGCCTGTTGCATCGGCAACCGCCCGAGAAGTTCCCGCGCACTGTCCAGATCTGACGCCGATAACGGTCGAACATCGTTTCCCGTGTTCCCTTTTCGCATTGCCGAAACCTGCAAAGGATCAACAACCTCAAGGAAAAACTCGGTACCCCTGGGAAAGTAGATTTCGGAATCAGGTGATCGGGCGATCAGAAACTTCACGGCAAGAACCGGCAGCCCAAGATCAGGATCGAGGCAGAGGATAGGTAGAACGTAATAGGAGGCTGTTGCGGGGAGACTAGCTCCGGGTCGAATTCCTCCGATCACGCCGTTTGCATTGACCTTTTCTTTTGCGGTCTGAACCTGTGCGAGCCGTGTATGTATTGGAAAATTTGGCCCATCGGGAAGGTGCAGGGTATCGAATTGAAGTTGAATCGTAGCTCGAGCGCGTTTGAGACCGAGGCCGAGGCGGCCGACCGATTGGATTCGCCCGGTAATCGTCGCACCTGCCGGAATTAACACTTCGCCCTCGCGAGTGACCGGAGCGATGACGAGCGCCTCTATCGGGTCACCAGCGTGTGAAGTCCTGGACCCGACAGGCCCGAGCAGCCGCAGCTCAATAGCGCTGCCTGCGGGAAGCACTTCGGCCCACAACTGGACCGATACGAGTAGAAAGAGTACAAACCGGAGCGCGTGAATCATGCTAGTCGACACGAAGTTAAGTACCACTACACTTTAGTGGAGGTGAGTTCAGAAGACTCTTGGACGAGAAAAATTGCCAACCGAGGAAAGTAGATGCGCAACTTTGGCGGCTATGCTACCGTTATCTTGTAACGAATCAAGTAATTCCTTCCTATCACTCGGCGCTCGTCGTTAAAGCAACACCCCCTCAGGTAGTTCCGCTCTCGATGTACTCCAGGTGGATGTAGAGGTTTGACTTGGAACAGAAAGTGAGAACTGATGAAAGAAATCGGGACTGTTAAGTGGTTTAATGCCTCCAAAGGATTTGGTTTTATTGCTCGTGAAAATGGAGAAGACGTGTTCGTCCATTTTTCGGCGATAGAAGCTAGTGGCTATAGAAGCTTAGATGAAGGGGCACGGGTCTCGTTCGTCGTAAAGACCGGACCAAAAGGTTTGCAAGCAGAACAAGTTTCTCTGGCGTAAACGTTCAGCCGGAACTCACGTTCCAGGTGATTTAACCAAATAAGCAACGGGCGTCCCTCTCCGTTGGAGGGGCGCCCTGAAAGCCCGTTTATCTCCCTTCCCTTCAGGCCTCGCCGTCTCCCTGTTTGTAAGCATCCCGATGTTAGCCTGAACAGATGCGTGGAATCCTCGTCCTTTTGTCCACAGCGCTACTTGCTCAAGTGACGCCTCAGACAAAACCCCAACCTGTCCCTGCGAAACCGAAGCCAAGCACGACGAGTTCCACAGTTCGGAAAACCTCGCCAGCCCCCGCCAAGTCAACTACGGCCGCGAAGCCTCCGGCGCATGCCAATCCCGCCACTATGACCGACGAACAAAAGACCATTTATGCCCTTGGGCTCTCGATTGCGAGATCTATTTCGCAATTCGATCTTTCGCCCGCCGAACTCGACATTGTGAAGCAGGCGATTACGGACGGCACCGCAGGCAAGCCGGCGGTGGAAATCAACACGTGGGGACCTAAGATCCAAGCGTTCGCCCAAGCACGAGCTCAAAAGTCGGCTGATCGCGAGAAAGAAGTATCCAGTGCCTATCTTGCAAAAGCCGCGGGTGAGCCCGGAGTGGTAAAGACAGAGTCGGGCCTGCTGTATAAGGAACTTACGCCGGGTACGGGCGCTTCGCCAAAAGCAACCGATACGGTCAAGGTTAACTACCGCGGAACCCTGGCGAACGGCGAGGAATTCGACAGCTCCTATGCCCGGAATGCCCCGGCCGAGTTCGCCTTGAACCGCGTGATCCCTTGCTGGACAGAAGGCGTTCAAAAGATGAAAGTCGGAGGCAAGGCCCGGCTTGTTTGCCCGGCACAGATTGCTTACGGGGAACGAGGGCAGCCGGGCATTCCCGGAGGTGCTGCCCTCGTTTTTGAAATTGAGTTGCTTGATATTCTCAGTGGACCGACCCAGTAAACGGCCGCTGTTTTGCCTTACTGATCGCTGCTCTTAGGGCCGGGAGGCGGCGCGGGTGCTAGCTGCCGCCACTTTCGCGCCCGCGCTGATTGCTTTGTGCAATCTGAGTCGCCACCGAAATCGCATTCGCCCAGTTATGCCCCCGACCAGCCTGGCACATCTGATGCCGCGCGGAGCCTTGTCATGGCGTTTGCACGGTTCGCCGCATTGTAGTGTAGTAGGAAGCGGGTTGTGTAACTAAACTAGCGATCGAGGTTTTCGTATGCCATATAAGCTGACAGTCAATGGGCGTTCTACCGAGGTGGACGTACCTTCCGATACACCTCTCCTATGGGTGCTGCGCGATGTTCTGCATTTGACCGGAACAAAATATGGCTGCGGCATCGGCCAGTGTGGCGCCTGTACAGTGCATTTGGGTGGTGAGGCGGTCCGATCCTGTTTAACGCCGGTGACCGCTGCCGCCGCTGGGCCCATCACAACCATTGAAGGTCTATCGCCAGATGGCTCACATCCTCTTCAGAAAGCGTGGCAGGATGTCGACGTTCCGCAATGCGGCTACTGTCAGACTGGCCAGATCATGTCAGCCGCCGCACTGCTCACGAAAACGCCTAAGCCGACCGATGCACAAATCGACGATGCCATGAGCGGGAATCTCTGTCGTTGCGGAACATACCTTCGCATCAGACAGGCCATTCACCAGGCTGCGGGAAACCCCAGGGGCACGACGCAAAGGGCGGAACTCATAAACTTCACCGTTGCCAAATCAGAAGGGAGCCTTTAAATGAAACTCAATCGCCGCTCGTTTCTGCAAGTAACAACACTCACGGGAGGCGGAATGCTTCTCGGGCTTCAAACGGCGCGTCGGGCTTCGGCGCAGGGAGGCCAGCAACCCGCGCTTGATGCCAAGGCATTTATCCGGATCTCGCCAGATGGCACTGTCACTCTCCTTTCTCGCAATCCCGAGATTGGCCAAGGCATCATGAATATGCTTCCGATGCTGATCGCGGAAGAGCTGGACGTCGATTGGAAGAGCGTAAAGGTGGAGCTTGCGGATCTCGACGTGCCCAAGTATGGTCTGCAGAGCACGGGCGGTAGCAGAGCTGCTTCAAACAATTGGGTACCGATGAGACAGGTCGGCGCTGCCGGGCGGCAAATGCTGGTGGCCGCCGCGGCCCAAACCTGGGGGGTTCCCGAAAACGAGTGCTATACCTCCAATGGTCGTGTCTACCATCGCTCGACCGACCGGTCGCTAGGGTACGGCGAATTGGCCAACAAGGCAGCCAGTATGCCTCCACCGGACCTGAAGAGCCTGAAGTTGAAAGAGGCGAGCGCCTATAAGATCGTGGGACAACGGACGATGGGCGTGGACGTGCCCAAGATATCCGCGGGTAAACAGACGTACGGTATCGATTTTACGTTGCCCGGCATGTTGACTGCGGTCTACCAGAAGTGTCCTGCTTTCGGTGGCAAGGTGAAATCGGCCAATGTGGATGAGATCAAAAGCCTGCCTGGCGTGAAGCACGCCTTCGTTGTTGAAGGGACGGTGAAGGTAACGCCCCTGACCGAAGGCGAACCGGGCTTGGAGCCGGGCGTTGCCATCGTTGCTGACAACTTCTGGGCGGCACAGTCGGCCCGAAAGAAACTGAAAGTCGAATGGGAAGAGGGCCCGGCAGCGCAGCAGGATACCGACGATTTCGCCAAGCGCGCGACTGAAATGGCCGGGGGCGATCCGCAGCGAGTACTAAAAAATGACGGCGATGTGGATGCCGCGTTCAAATCTTCAGCTAAGGTGCTGGAGGCGTCTTATTCCTACCCGTTCATTTCTCATGCGGCTCTCGAACCGCGCAACTGTACAGCGCAATTCAAAGACGGCAAGCTTGAAATGTGGTCGAACACGCAGCAGCCGTTGCGCGCTCGCGGCCTCATTTCTAAGGTGCTCGGAATACCTGAGAACGACATTACAATTCACCTGATGAGAGCGGGGGGCTCCTTCGGACGCGGCCTAAACAGCGACTACATGCTTGAGGTTGCCAACATCGCCAAGACCGTTGGTGTTCCCGTCAAGCTGATGTGGTCGCGTGAGGACGACATGACTCACGACTACTATCGTCCAGGTGGGTTCCATTTTTTGAAGGCGGCCCTCGACAAAGACGGCCAGCTTGTCGCCTGGCGAAACCATTTCGTGAGTTTCGGAGAAGGGAAGAACTATGCCCCTTCCGCCGCCATTACGCCGACAGAGTTTCCGTCGGGCTTTGTAGACAACTTCGCGATGCAATCTTCCGTGATGCCGCTGATGCTGAAGACGGGAGCTTTGCGCGCACCCGGCGCAAACTCGCAGTGTTTCGTGTTCCAGTCCTTCATTGACGAGCTTGCTCACCAATCCGGAAAGGATCCGTTGCAGTTCCGGCTTGACCTGCTGGATGCGCCTGGTAAACGCAAGGTGGCGGACGCAGCGAAGCCGAAGGTGGAAAACGAGCCAAGTCCCACACCTGCGGGCGCTCGGCCTGTCCCGTATGACGTTGTGCGCATGCGAGGTGCGTTACAGCTCGTGGCGGAAAAATCAGGCTGGGGCAAGCGCGTGTTTCCAAAGGGTACTGCGATGGGGATCGCGTTCCACTACAGCTTCCAGGGTTATTTCGCGCATGTCGCTGAAGTTACGGTCACTCCCGATAACAAAGTGAAGGTCAACAAAGTCTGGGTTTGCGGTGACGTGGGCAGCCAGATCATCAATCCGAGTGGCGCGGAGCAGCAGGTGCAGGGTGGTGTAATCGATGGCCTCAGCGAATTGATGAGCCAGGAAATTACGCTTAAGAACGGCGCGGTGGTTCAACAGAACTACAATCAACACGGGCTCATGCGGATCAAGAATGCGCCTCAAGTTGAAGTGTATTTTCTGAAGAGCAATAATCCACCCACCGGGCTCGGTGAACCTGCGCTTCCGCCTGTGCTTCCTGCCGTGTGCAACGCGATCTTCGCGGCGACCGGCAAACGTATCCGGTCCATTCCCTTAGAGAAGCAAGGGTTCAGCTGGGCGTAAGCCCGTTCGATTGGCCATTACTCTTCCGCTTCAATTGCGCGCTGCAAGCGGAGCGGCGATGCCAGCTATCGGCGGCTGGCTGATCGGGTATTCCGTGCGCGTCCTCCAGGCGGGCCAATACAAATTGGCGCAATTGGTGGGCGCGATTCGATCGTGTCCGGCGTCCATACGCAGCTCATCACCTGACCCGAACCTGTGCGGCGAGTAAGGCGAGTGCTACTGATTACGGCTGAACGTATTGCAGGAGGAGAGCCGCCCGCTTTGCATCCCGCGCTCAAACCATTCATCCCGCTGGGCGGACGAGCCGTGCGTGAACGATTCAGGACTGACGCGTCCGGTTGCCATCTTCTGCAAGCGGTCGTCGCCGACTGCGGCGGCGGCATTCAGGGCGGACTTCACGTCGCTCGCGTTGGTGATACGGCGCTGTTGAGTTGAATTGGCCCAGATACCCGCGAAGCAGTCCGCCTGCAGCTCAAGGCGAACAGACAAGGCATTCTGGGCGCCCGGATTGCTCTGCTGTAACGCTCGAACTTTCGGCTCGATCCCGAGAATCTTCTGCACGTGATGCCCGACTTCATGCGCGATCACGTAGGCCTGTGCAAACTCGCCGGGAGCGCCGAACCGATTCTTCAGTTCGTCGAAAAAGCTCAGGTCGAGATAAACCTTCTCGTCTTCCGGACAATAGAACGGACCGATCGCGTCCTTAGCCAAACCACATCCAGATGGATAAGCATTGCGAAACAGTACCATCTTGGCGTGGCGATAAGGCCGGTTTTCCGCTTCGGGGAGTATGTTGTCCCAATTTTTCTGAACGTCATC
>JBJMGJ010000200.1:0-8846 GCA_045807965.1 Bryobacteraceae bacterium
ACTGTGTTTGCGAAAGCCGGTATTCCGATTTGAAAGCGCTATCGGACTGTCATAATGACCCTTTTTGAACAACTTCAGTTCGGGGATCGAATCGAGACTGCCCACCGAGACCTGCTCGGCATCTCCGAGGAACGTTCTTTGAGCAAACTCCGCGAAGGAGGCTGGACCTGCAAAGAAATCCTGGGCCATCTCATCGACTCGGCGCTTAATAACCATCAGAGGTTTGTTCGTGCCGCGCTCGACGGTATCTACGAGGGGCCCACCTACGATCAGGCTGAGTGGGTCAGCATTCACGGCTACCGTTCGTTGCCTTGGGCGCGTTTGCTCGAGCACTGGCGAGGGCAGAATGTTTTGTTGGGAGAAGTGATTCGAAGAGTGCCGGAGGCTCGCTTAGACGCTCCGTGCCGGGTCGGAGATAATGATCCGGTATCCTTGCGCTTCCTGATCGGGGACTACCTCGTCCACCTTGAGTACCATGTCGATCAGATCTTAAGCACAAGGTGAGAGCAGTCAGTCCTTGATAAGTTTCTTTATCTCACGTTCTATTGCATCGCGCACCGCTTCGCGAGCAGCTTCATCCTTGTATTGATGCCGGGGCCAGAAGAACCCCCGCAAGCCGTCTTTCCTTCTGCGCGGCACGACATGGATGTGAAGGTGGGGAACCAACTGACTGACCCGGTTATTGATGGCAATAAACGTACCCTCCGCATCCAAGGCGGCATCGACCGCCGCTGCCAATATCTGGGTCTTCTCCATCATCGGACCGGCCAGGGAGACCGGCAGTTCGGTCAAGGTCGCATAATGCTCACGCGGGGAAAGAAGAACGTGCCCCGGGAACAATGGATCGATATCGAGAAAAGCGATAACGTCTTTGTCGCGATAAACCATGTTCGCGGGGATTGTGCCCGCCACAATCTTACAGAAAATGCAACCCTCGTCAGCCACCCTCAATATGGTAGTTCAGCGGCTCGAGCTTACTGCTTCCGGAAGTGGAGCGGGTGTGTAGTCTCCAACCCGATCAATCTCAAGTCGTAGGTCGCCGTTCTCTTCCACCTCGAAGGACTGTACGAATTTCGCACCCCAGACCATGTCGTCGTAACGGTAGGAAAAGCGAGAATTGACAACCTGGCCAAATGACTCATCGAACGCCTTCATCGTGACGAGTACCTCCGCCTGCAGTTTCTCCAGATCCTCCCTGGTTGTGCCAAAGAGCGGACTGGCTTCCGTGATCGGGTGAACAACCGTCCAGGTCAGCGGGAAAAACATCACTTGGCTGCGCTCGAGTTCAAGCTGTTCGAACTTGCGCTGAGGCTTACCGTTTTCGCCTTGCACAGTCATCAGCAGCAGCCGGGACTCTACATCAATCAAGTTGTTTGATCGCCTGTTCACGACTCGGAACTGCAAACTCAAGCCGTCCTGATAAGGCGCAACCAGCATTTTGGAGCTAAAACCGATACGCGCCGAGGGTCGTGAGAATCGGCCGAAGAGAAGCCCGGTGGCGATCGCGAAGGTCATGAGTCCCGCCAAGGCCACCAAAGCCGCGAGCGTATTGGCAGCCGGTCCAACGGGCCACATGTTGCCGTAACCAACGGTGGTCAGCGTATGTGCGCTAAAGAAGAAAGCGTTCGTAAACTCCAGCCATTGTGTCGCCGCGACAGCCCCTTTGAGGTGTTCGATCCCAATCGCCATGTAGGCGATCGCGAAGAACGTGTTCACAACGACATAGGTGATGGCGACAATTACCAGGAAACGCCCCCATGAAGCATTGATCAGGAAGAGGTAAGGATGCGCGTCGCGCCACGTTGAGCCGGTTCGCCGGACGTTGAAACGCCCGTCGGGATTAATGGCTCGCCTCAGAACGCCGTCGTAACGCTGAGTGAGGCCGGGGTCGAAGCTCGGTTTCTTCGTGTCTGGCAAGCTCTACATATCCTCGTCAATATCCGGGTATTTGCGAGATCGGCAAACCGCCCAATCTTGTTACCCTGTCGTTGATGGCACGCACTGAATCCAGCCCGGTCGAGTTGGGCACTCCTGCTCCTTCATTCGCGCTTCCGGACGTGATCTCCGGAAAAACGATAACACTTGACTCCTTTGCCGACAGGCACGGACTGCTTGTGATGTTCATCTGCCGCCATTGTCCGTATGTCAAACACATACAGCTCGAGCTCCCTCGCTTGGGTAATAATTATGCCGGCCAGTCGCTCGGGATTGTGGCGATCTCCTCGAATGATGCGACCGCCTATCCGGACGATGCACCCGACAGTCTCAGAGAGATGGCGACCGAACTAGGCTTCAAGTTCCCCTTTTGCTTCGATGAAACACAAGAAGCGGCCCGGAGCTTTGACGCGGTTTGCACACCGGACTTCTATCTGTACGATCAGAATCGCCGGCTCGTTTATCACGGACAACTTGATGACAGCCGGCCCGGCAGTCCCGTTATTCTCTCGGGACGCGATCTTCGGAATGCAATCGACGCACTCCTCTCGGGACGTCCCATACCCGCGGAGCAGAAACCCAGCATGGGCTGTAACATCAAATGGAAACGCTGAGCACCTGCCCGCTAACGCCGGAATTGAAACAGTATCGTGTGGTCACTCGCGACGTCCCTGCCATGCAGCGATGCTGGTTCGAAGACCCATTGCTTCGCTGCGCTTATGGCGGCGGCCGCTAATAGCGAACTAACCTTTTTTCGGCCTTCCACCAGGCGGGCACTTACCACGCGTCCGGACTCGTCAACTCTGACAGCTACTTTCAGTTCGCCGCCGGGTTCCGCCGTGCCGGGCGGCAGCATGTTCAACTTGGGCAGCACCTGCTTTATCGGACGCGGTGGCCGGAAGCTGACCAAATCGCGGGATTGCGTAGCGCCAGCCTGCGCCGGAGCGGACGCGGGCTGCGGGCTGGCAGCATTCCCGATCATCCCTTCACTTCCCGAAGGGTTTTGTCCGGCTCTTGGCAATGCTTGAGCAACATCGTCCCTCTTCGGAGCTTGTGGAGTAGAAGTCGTTGGGACGTTCTCTAAGGGTGGGCGGACCGCCTCTTTTTGCGGGCTAGGATTCGGTTGGGAAGAATTCTCTGTCGCGCCCGCACCGGTACTCGCGCTAGCGGCTTCCGCGTTACGCCTCTCTACAGCCGGTTTGTCCGATGTACTCGCCGTGGGAAGTTGTGTCTGGCTATCCGGGCGGGCGAAAGCAAGCTGGTCGGTCGTCTGTGTCTGAACGGCATCCTTCGCGCTTAAGCGTTGGCCTGGTAGCCGCTCGGTCCGGCGTGCCGGGGAGGCTCGGCGAAAGCTCTCGACGATGCTTTTCTTCACAGTATGTGTGTCTCCCATCGCGCTCTGCCGAGCGGAAGCGGTCAGAGATTCGGAAGGCACATCCGCAGGTCTGCTCACTTGCAGAGTCGGCGATTGCGTCGTTCCCATAACACGCAAGCTCTCGCTCAGATACTGTCCAGCCGCGCCGCGTACATCGAGGCGAAAGACAACGTTGTCAGTACTTGGAAAATACAGCACCGATCCGTGAGCTAATTCAGCTCCGCCGAGTGAAATCTGACGGTGATTGAGGCCATCCTTGATATCAAGAGTTGCCTCCCGCGCGTTTTGGACTACGGAGCTCGAACGGTTCCAACTGAGCTGAAAGCGATCTCCACTGCTCGATACCTTTAGATCCAGCGCTGGCGAGGGCCAGAAGACCTGGAGGAAGCCAGGCAACTTCCCATTCGCACCGGCGCTCTTGATATAGATAAACCCGAAGGTGGCACCCGCGGCCAAGGCAAACACGGCGACCATCGCCCGCCACGGAAGTTCGCGCACCCTTTTGCTGGGATATCTGGTGAGCTCGCCTGCAACTTCCGGCCGATTGACCGTCGCCGGCGCAACAACGGGCTTTGGCTCGCGATAAACCGGGTCGGGAGGCACGGACGCGGGCGTCGCTCCAGATTTCGGTTGGCCGCTCACACTGCGCTCTTCAGAACGGACAAGCACCACATCTTCCAGATGGGCAGCCGGTGGCCTTTGCTTTTCAGGAATAATGCTCGCTGGAGTTTCGGAACCGAGGCAAACGTTGTTGTCTTCGGGTTGTGTCCTCGCGACCTGCTCTTCTGGGTTCGGCACCTCCGGTTGCTGTGGGGTCCTGGCCGGAGCTGCCGCCGTGCCCGCAGATCCCGCTTGTGCCGTCTGATTTACAGAATGAAAGCTGTAGATGGCCGACGGTTTATTCACGTGCTCATCGAGGGCGTGGCTCAGGGCCTCGCCGCTACTCTTGTCCATTAACTTACCCGGCTTGAAACCTTCAAGAACCTTCTTCGTCTTCGAGAGCGCTTGTTTCCATCCCGGGGAGGATCCATCCTGCGCGTCCAGAAACTCGTAAGCGCGCATATACAGGTCGTCATGGACTCTCGAGCGAATGGGCAATTCGACGGGAGACCTTAGCGCCTCAGCACCGGAGAGACGAATCGCCCCCCAGGGTTGGCCTTCGGCTGAGGGGTTCGCGTCAAGATTCTGTCCGTACCACAGTTCTAACGTGAACTCGCCTTTGTCCTCGTTTTTCACGATCAGAGCGATATCGGTCGGATTGCGAAAGTTCTTCTCCTGGAAAGCAACATCTTCGGCTTGCATCCCAAGCGCATTCCGAACTGAGAGCCAACCAGCGAGGGTGAGGGCGCTAAGTTCCGGATCACTCTTCGATCGAGCGACCATCGTCTCGCGCCAATCCTTCACGGTCCTATTTGCGTTGGATGTCTCATCCGGGCCTTCAAAACTGGCCAGTGGCCGAAAGGTTTGAACGAGGATGAAGTCGGCCTCAAGTTGTCCAAACACCAGGCCGGTCACTGCCGCGGAGGCCTGCTGATCATCACGCAAAAGAGCGGACAATCGCTCTACGAATTGCGGAGCGAACCGGATTGCGAAGGGAATACGGCGCAAAGTTGGAGCCGGCGAACTCTGATTAGCGACTTCCATTGTCAGCTCGAGCTTTGTGGCACAACAGCCATTATCTAGGGTACTCCAGTTAACTTCGCAGGGAATGAGCCCAAAAGCAACGAAAAAAGGTACGACAAACGCTTTCTCCGCGGAGTCCGCAGGAACATCCGTATCGCGTCTAGGACACACAGCAGGACAACATCACCCTCATGCGCCAACCCTGGCTCAACAGTGCAGCGGCGCGCGTGCGTGAAGCTAACCCAACTCATTCGAACATTTAGTCGAAGCTGAAACAACTCGCGTCGCATCTGATCACGCCTTCCATTCGATACAGCAAGCCGGAGTTAGGCCGTAAAGCGACGCCTCTCGTTCCTCGACAGGCCGCCCGTGAAAAATGAGCTTCAATCGGCTGATTACTCATGTCCCGACGCACTTTCTCCAGGCATGCGTAACGTCCCCTCGTTCCAAAACCGAAGCAAGGTAACACCGGTTGTTAGAATCAGGGGCCCGAGCACGATGCCGCTGATACCGAAGAGTCCGATTGCGCCTAAAACGGCAAATAGCACCGGCACCGTGTGGAGCTGCATTTTCTTTCCAACCAAGGCTGGGTAAAGCACGTTATCGACGGTACTGATCACGGACGCCCCCCAAACAGCCAGAACGATTGCCTTCACCCAGTGCCCCGAAACCAGAAGATAGACGGCAACGGGCATCCAGACGAGAAAAGTTCCCAACGACGGGATTGTAGCGAGTATGGCCATGGTGAGGCCCCAGACAACGGCACTTGGAACACCAAGGATCGAGAACATGATCCCGCCGAGAGTTCCCTGAATGGCCGCAATGGTGACGCTGCCCTGCATTGTTGCTTCGATAGTGTTTCGCATGCGCCCCATCAGGCGGTCACGTTGAGACTCGGTCAAGGGCAAAATTGAGCGAAACATGGCGGCGGCTTCCCGGTGGTCCCGCAAGACAAAAAAAAGTGTAAAGAGCATCAACACGGCTTGTGTCGCAGTTGCCACGGAGCCGGTCAGAATCACCTTCAGACGATTCCCGATGAATCCCGCTGTCTGCTGTGCCGCCTGGCGCAGGTTTACCAAACCGAGCGCCTGATCGACCAGCCGGTCGAGCCAAGGTACCTGGCTGATTCTGTCCGTGACCCAGTCCTGGGCAGAACCTGTCTGGATTGCCGATGCGGCATCGGCTACTCGATGTCCGAGACTCTGCACAACAAGGAGCACCGGTGTGAGGATAAGCACAATTGTCAGGAGAACACCGACGGCTGCCGTGAGCGTCCGGTGCCGCAGGTGCCGCTCCATCCAACTATAGGGTTTCTGGACCGCTACGGCGAGAGCGATTGCCCCAGTGATGGCCGGTGAGAACGGGGACAATAAGGCGACGCACAGCCCGATGACAATGACGGTGATGATGAAGAGAACCGCTGTCCGCCAGTTCAGAGGAGCATCTTTGGGGGCTGACGAGGACGTTGTCACTCCCACAAGTCTCTCCTACGGCAAGTACGTCGTCTTCGGCACTCGGCAGAGCAGTTTGACCGGCCGGTTTCGTGTCGCTGGCCGAGATATTCTGGGAGTCTCACCATGACTCGAAGATCGGTCCTGAGTCTCGCCGCCGCCGCGGCAGCTCTTCCTCGCGGTTTACGCGCCGATGCTTACCGGCCGACGGAGGCGAACCTCGCTGCTCGCCAGTGGTTCCAGGATGCCAGGTTCGGCCTCTTCATTCACTGGGGTGTGTATAGCGTGCTCGGCAAGGGCGAGTGGGTCATGAACAACGACAAGATGTCGATCGCCGAGTACTCCAAGGTTCCTCCTCAGTTCAACCCTGTTCAGTACGATCCCGCCGCTTGGGTGGCTCTCGCGAAATCAGCGGGAATGCGCTACATCACCATCACGAGCAAACACCACGACGGGTTTGCGATGTGGGCAACAAAGCAAAATCACTACAACATTGTCGATTCGACTCCATACCGAACGGATGTGCTGAAGCCACTGGCGGACGAATGCCACAGGCACGGCGTGAAACTGTTCTTTTATCACTCGCACCTCGATTGGCATCATCCGGACTATTACCCGTTGGGACGAACCGGCCACACGGCGGGACGCCCACCGGGCGGCGACTTCAACCGGTACTTGGATTACATGGACGCACAGCTCACGGAGCTGCTCACCAACTACGGAGAGATCGCCGGCATTTGGTTCGACGGCATGTGGGACAAACGCGATGCGGATTGGCGGCTGCGGCGGACCTACGACCTTATTCACAAGCTTCAGCCTGCGGCGCTTGTGGGCAACAACCATCACCTGCCTCCGTTCGAGGGCGAGGATTTTCAGATGTTCGAGAAAGACTTGCCGGGCCAGAATACCACCGGCTTCAGCGGAGATTCGCAGATCGGAAATTTACCGCTCGAGACATGTGACACAATCAGCGGCGCCTGGGGCTATAACGCGGAAGACACCAAATATAAATCGCCAAAGCAACTGGTGGGATACCTGGCACGGGCAGCGGGAAACAACGCAAACTTCTTACTGAATATCGGTCCCAAACCGGACGGAACCATCCAGCCTGAGTTCCTCAGTAGACTGCGTGACATCGGCGGCTGGACAAGCAAATACGGCGAGTCGATTTATGGCACTCGCGGCGGTCCAATCGCTCCAAGGCCATGGGGTGTGACGACGGCGAAGCCGGGGAAGATTTACATCCACATATTAGATTGGCCGGACGAAGCTCTCCTGTTGCCCAAACCGCCTAACCCTCCATCACGGGCAACGCTACTGGCTACGGGGCAGCCGGTGACAATGAAAGAAGTGGAAGGCAATCTACTCCTCAAAGTTCCTCTTGACCGTCGCGATCCTTGGGACACTGTCGTCGTCCTCGAGGGGAGCGGGAACTCCAACCACTGATGCAGTACCAACAGATCTCACTGGACCAACCCTTGTTCGATAGTTTTCTGGACCGGATTGAGCTGGATTCCTCTGGTCTGATTAGGCTGGTTGGATGGTCGAAGCTCGCTGGCAAGGGCTTTGAGCCGGTTCCCTCGATCCGTTTGAACGATATCGACATTCCTCTGCTTCAGACTTACCGGATCTCGAGACCCGATGTCGAAGCGACGGAAGAGGTCGAGATTGAACAGGCCGGAGTGGTCTGTGAATTCATGACCCCCGACTCACTTTACGGTCAAACAGCTCGGGCCTTGTCGCTGACGTGTGGCAAGCATGTTGCTCTTCAGTTTCAGATAGACCTAAGCTTTGTCGAACCGCACTACCGTGTGTTGCTCGATTCCCAAACCGTATACAAACGAGCAGACATCTACGGTGCTGGTCCGCCTAATGCCGCGATCCATCCGGACGTTTGGAAACTCGCAAGGAAGCTTCCCGGCCCTGTGCTCGATTTTGGTTGCGGCGGCGGAGCCCTGCTGTCGGCATTCGCGTCCTCCGGTACTGTATGCCGCGGATTGGAATTGGCTGACAGTCCCGCGAGCGCGGCTGTGCCGGCTTCCTTACGACACCTTGTTACTTTTTACGAGGGAGGCTTTCCGTCCCCCATTGAATCAAATAGCGCGAGAACCGTATTCTGTTCCGAAGTTCTCGAGCACATTCCGGATTACGAAGCCGCAATCAGAGACATGGCGCGCATCGCGTCAGAACGCGTTGTGATTACAGTTCCCGATTGCAGTGCAATCGTTCTTGGCAGCCGGCACCAGCTGATCCCCTGGCACTTATTGGAGAAAACTCACGTGAATTTCTTCAATCAGTCGAGCTTAGAACAATCGTTACGCCCATTCTTCAGAGAGGTATCGTTCGGACGAGTGTGCGCATGCCCGCTGAACGACACCTATTTCTACGTGAGCATCGTCGCGTACTGTCGCAAATGAATTGATAGTCTGCTCGAATAGCCGACGCGGAAATTGCGGGTACAG
>JBJMGJ010000201.1:0-12361 GCA_045807965.1 Bryobacteraceae bacterium
ATCAAAAGCCGCATTGCTCTTTTCAATCTCGGTCAGGATGAAGTTGCTGGTGCCATTCAGAATGCCGTAGAGTTCGACGATTCTATCCCCGGCGATTCCCTCGCGCATCACCGTGTGAATTGGGATACCGCCCGCAACGCTCGCCTCCATCGCGATGTTCACTCCGTTTGCGTTCGCCAGCTCCCATAACTCCGCGCCTCGAAGGGCCATGAGCTCCTTGTTCGCCGTAACCACGGACTTCCGCCGTTTCAGAGCATCTTCGATGATCGTTTTCGCCGTGGCTGTCCCGCCGATCAGCTCGGCAACGACGTCCACCTCTGGATTGGCTACGAGCTCGCGCCAGTCCTCATACCGGGCAACTCCGTCGGGCAGCGCCGGCAGTGTCTTTGAGTGAACCGTCCGGCTGCAGATCGCCTTCACCGAAAGCGGAAACCCGAGCTTGTCTTCCAGAGCTTTCGCGTTCCCCGTCAGGATATCGAGGGCGCCGAGCCCCACATTTCCGAGGCCGATCAGGCCAACGCCAATCGACTTCTTAAGCATGAATTCCCGCCATCTGCTTCATCACAAATGGCTTATCATAGCAAGCATATGGGCCGCACGCGACGCACGGCGTTGGTTACCTTGACTGCGCCTTTCTTCGCGGCAGCGGCGCCGCAGTTTCCCGACCCGCCGGAGCCACAGCATGGCCCCCCGGACCTGCACAAGCCGGACGAAGATGCCAAGCTGCCCAACGGGAAATCTCAAAAAAACGCCATCGCGAAGCAGAATCACGAAGCCTCGCTGAAAGACGCTTCCGATCTGGTAGACGCTGCTAAAAGCCTGGAGCAGGAGCTAAAGGACGCCGGGAGCTACGTGGTTCCGGTCTCTTCGGTGAGGAGAACCGAAGACATTGAGAAGCTCGCCCGGCGCATACGTTCGCGGCTCAAGGCCTAGGTTTCGCATGTTAACCTGACGTGACGGCAGCGTTCGAAACGCGATCGCTGTAACCACACCAGCATGGCGATTGTTCAAGAAAAGAAGCAGCTCATGAGCGCGTCGGAAATTGACCGTACTATCGTTCGACTGGCGCACGAAATACTCGAAAAAACGAGCGACCTAGACAAGCTTGCTTTCGTCGGAATCAAACGTCGAGGAGTCCCGCTAGCCGAGCGGCTGGCTGCGAAAATAGAAAGCCTCGAGGGTCAAAAGATCCCGGTCGGCATCCTGGATATCAATCTTTATCGAGACGATCTCTCAACCGTGTCGGAACGTCCGGTTCTCAATGCCAAGCAGATCGACTTCTCAGTAATCGGAAAAGATATCGTGCTTACAGACGATGTACTCTACACGGGACGAACGATTCGATCCGCTCTGGACGCGCTTTTCGATCACGGTCGTCCGGCGCGAGTGCAGCTTCTGGTTCTGATCGATCGCGGACATCGTGAGTTGCCCATCGAAGCTCGCTACGTGGGCCGCATGGTGCAGACAAGCAACTCGGAAATCATCGAAGTGAAGTTTCAGGAAATCGACGGCTCCGAAAAAGTGCTACTCGTTGAGCGAGTCGACGAACCCGCCAACACGCCGGCACCGGCTTAATTCGTCGCTTGCGAAGTTAAGGTTGCCCGAAGGTCGAGATGAAACGTCGAGGACTCCTGGATATCGAGTCTCTTACCCGCGAAGAGATCGAATCCATTCTGCTGCGTTCGAAGGATTACCAGCCTCCCCTTGGAGAGACGTTCCGCCGCTCCGACACTCTGAAAGGCAAAACGGTCGTTAATCTCTTTTTCGAGGCCTCGACGCGCACTCGCATGAGCTTTGAAATAGCGGCGAAGCGCCTGGGCGCGGACGTGCTTTCCATAGCCGCATCGGGCTCAAGCGTGTCGAAGGGCGAGTCCCTGGTCGACACTCTCAACACACTGGGCGCGATGCGGCCGGACGCGATCGTTATGCGACATTCCGCGTCCGGTGCGCCACATTTTCTATCACGCTATCTGCCGATCCCATTTGTGAATGCCGGGGATGGTACGCATGAGCATCCGACGCAGGCCCTTTTGGACGCGCTCACGATCATCGATCGACGTGGCAGTCTGGAGGGCTTGCGCGTTGCAATCATCGGCGACATTGCGCACAGCCGTGTCGCGAGATCGAATGTCTTTCTTCTTTCTAAATTCGGCGTTCAGGTTGTGTTGTGCGGTCCAGCTTCGCTGCTTCCTCGCGAAATCGGGCAGATTGCGCCGGGTATCGAGTTAACCAGCAACATGGAACGGGCAATCCGGGATGTTGACGTGATCATGATGTTGCGCGTTCAACTCGAACGTCAGCATGAAGCGGCATTTCCGGCGAATGAATATTTCCAGTTCTTCGGGTTGCGGCCTGAACATATGGAATTAGCTAAGCCGGAGGTCATTGTGATGCATCCGGGACCTATCAATCGCGGACGGGAAATCTCATCGGAAGTGGCAGATTCCCAACGGTCGGCAATTCTGAATCAGGTTGGCAACGGAATCGCCGTTCGGATGGCGGTTCTCGAGAGGGTGCTCGCCGGATGAGCCGCATTCTTATCCAGGGCGGCCGGGTGGTCGATCCGGCGCAACGGTTGGATCGCGTCTGCGATATCGCCATTGAAGATGCGGTCATCCGCGAGGTCGGAGTCGACATCACGGACCCGGGCGGAAGCGAACGGATTGATGCTACAGGCAAAATCGTCGCGCCCGGCTTCATCGACATTCACGTTCACTTGCGCGAACCCGGTTTCGAACATGCGGAGACCATCGAAAGCGGATCCCGCGCCGCCGCGGCCGGCGGCTTCACGTCCATCTGCTGCATGCCGAACACGCAGCCCGTAAATGACAACGCTACGGTAACAAGCTACATACAAGCGCAAGCCCGTTGCCACGCCGTCGTTCGCGTCTATCCGATCGGTGCAATTACGAAAGGCAGTGCCGGCGAGGAATTGTCGGCGATTGCCTCCATGAAGCAGGCCGGCGCTGTCGCGATCTCGGATGACGGCCGTCCCGTGATGAACGCGCGGGTTGTGCGTCGCGCCATGGAATACTGCCGGTCTCTAGACTTGCCGCTAATTGAACACTGCGAAGATCTTCATCTCAGTGCGGGCGGCGATATGCACGAAGGCCTTGTGTCTACCAGGCTTGGATTGCGCGGGATTCCACGCAGTTCCGAAGACGTCATGGTGGCGCGCGACCTCATTCTCGCCGAAGTTTCCGGTTGCCGCTATCACGTCGCACACATCTCATCGCAGTACTCGGTCGAAATGGTTCGCTATGCGAAGAGTCGAGGCCTTCGTGTGACAGCCGAAGCCACGCCTCATCACTTCGTGCTTGCCGACGCGGACATGCATCCGTACGACAGCAATTACAAGATGAAGCCGCCGCTGCGTGAAAACCGCGACGTGCGCGGCGTGTTGGAAGGCCTGGTGGATGGCACGGTCGACGCGATCGCAACCGACCATGCTCCCCATGCCGGTGCTGAAAAGATGCAGGAGTTCGAACGTTGCCCGTTCGGCATCATCGGTCTCGAAACCGCGTTGAGCTTAGCCCTCGAGCAGCTCTATTTTCCGGGGCATATGGATATCGGTTCTCTCGTTGCGCTGTTTGCACACAAGCCCGCCTCCGTGTTATCTCTGCCCGGCGGAGACCTACGAATCGGCTCGCCTGGTGACGTAACGATCTTCGGAACCGATCACGAATGGGTATATGACGTGAATCGGTCCCAGTCGAAGAGCCGCAATTCGCCGTTCCACGGACGGAAGTTTCGAGGTGGCCCGCTGACAACAATCGTCGGTGGCCAGCTTGTTTGGCAATCGGATCTTCTGTAGAGCCTCTTGGAGGCAACAGGGCTCTGTTCATTTCTCCTTCGAATAAGTTGTTAGCTCACTGCAGCAGGAGCAGACAGGGCAAAGCCCTCGTAATTGTTAGCCGCAACTTGTTGGCACTTTTCCCTGTATATCCCGACACCACCGATATAGGGCATGAAGACCCGCGGCTTACTCGGGATGTTTGCTCCCATATACCAGGAGTTGGCCATGGGAAAAAGCGTGTAACTGGCGACCTCGTTGACATGTGCGACCCAAGCGTTTTCCGCTTCCAGGGTCGCTTCGATTCTCGGGATATTATGTTCGCGGAGGTAAGCAAGACAATCGGCAATCCAATCAACGTGTTGCTCGATCGACAGGGCCATGTTCGAGAGCACGGAAGGACTACCTGGCCCGGTGATGGTGAATAGATTCGGGAATCCCGCAATCATGATGCCGAGGTAAGTGCGAGGCCCATCGGACCATTTCTGCTTCAGCGTGAAGCCGGCTCTGCCCCGGAGATTGATGTTAAGCAGGGCGCCGGTCATCGCATCGAAGCCGGTCGCGAAAACAATGCTGTCCAGGTTGTAGACTTTGTCCCCAGCCCGCAGCCCTGTAGGGGTAATTTCGTCTACTGGAGTTTTCCGTAGGTCGACGAGAGTGACGTTATCGCGATTAAACGTCTCATAGTAGCCGGTATCGACACAGAGGCGTTTAGTCGCCACAGGGTAGTCTTTCGGTAGGAGCGTCTCGGCAAGGGCCGGATCGTGAACGATCTCGCGGATTTTGCCGCGCAAGAACTCGGCAGCGGTATCATTAGCGTCTTTGTTCAAGATGATGTCCGCGAATGCTCCAACCATGGATAATCCGCCGCACTGCCATCTGGTTTCGTACTCGCGATCCCTCTCGTCCGCTGTTACGTCCAGCGCCGATCGGTTGCCGACCTCAAACAACGAACCGAACGGGGACGTGCGGGCGCGACTGCGATATTCGAAGTGGTTGGACATCCAATCCTGACTAACTTCGGATGAGAGCGGCCGATTCTGCGCAGGCACGCTGAACGTGGGAGTCCTTTGAAATACAAATAAGTGAGACGCTTGCTTCGCGAGGTGCGGGATAGATTGGATGGCGGAAGAGCCCGTTCCGATCACACCCACGGTCTGACCCGTGAAGTTAACCCCTTCGTGAGGCCAATGGCCGGTGTGGTAAGTCTTGCCTTTGAATGCGGACAGGCCCGGATAATCGGGCACCCTCGCGGTAGACAAGCAACCTGTTGCCATCACACAGAACTTCGCGGAGACCCGATCTCCGCGATCGGTGTGAATGATCCAGCGGTTTGTGCTTTCGTCAAAAGTGATATCAGTCACTCGGGTTTCGAACTGAATTTCACGTTTCAGATCGAAACGCTCTGCCACGTAATTGAGATATCCCAGGATTTCCGGCTGAGAGGCGTAGCGCTCGGTCCACTGCCATTCCCGCTCAAGTTCTTCGGAGAATGAATACGAATACTCCAGACTATCGACATCACAGCGCGCACCGGGATAGCGATTCCAAAACCAAGTACCGCCTACACCGCTGCCAGCCTCGTAGACCCTGCTGGAAAGCCCGAGTGCGCGAAGGCGGTGAAGCATATATAGGCCTGCGAATCCCGCACCGACAACTACGGCGTCAAAGGCACGATCCGTTGCGGAATCCCCGAATCCCGGACGAGAAGGGACATGGGACATGTGCTACCGGCCTCCTTGGCCGCTCTGGTCAGGAATTTTACCGTATTTTCATCGTTGTTCGCATCGCAATTGCTAGCCACTCGGGAGTGTTTACGGCGGTGGTATCGCTCAGGCAACGCAGTCTTTTGCAAAGAGTCTTGGAGGGAATTCACGCTCGTTTGCTGGAAACTCCACCAGCTTACGAGCGGAGCGAGATGTCGGGCAGAAAGCATGGGAGATCTACCTTTGCCATCTCCGACTGCGCGTAAATCGGCATGTGGCTCGTCCGACAATCCGATGTGCTTTAAGCGATCGCTCTTTGCCCCAGCACTTGCTTGAGGTAACGACCTGTGTACGAGTCGGGCACTGCAGCAATCGCCTCCGGCGTGCCCTGCGCAACAACGGTGCCGCCTGCTTCCCCGCCCTCCGGTCCCAAGTCGATGACCCAATCGGCCGCCTGGATCAGTTCCAAATTATGCTCGATTAACAGAATGCTGCCGCCGCTCTTGATTAATCGTTCGAACGCCTCGAGCAGTTTTGCGATATCGTCGAAGTGCAAACCCGTCGTCGGCTCATCGAAAAGAAACAGCGTTCCTTCGCAACTCGCCTGTGCCAGGTGCGAAGCCAGTTTGACCCGCTGCGCCTCACCACCACTCAATGTTGTTGCCGATTGTCCCAGGCGCAAATAGCCCAGCCCGACGTCAGCCAATACTTTGAGCCTGGCAGCCAGACGAGGCGTCTCGGCAAACACTGACAGCGCCTCCCGAACAGTCAATTGCAGCACTTCGTGAATACTAAACGACTTGTATTTGATATCCAGGATGGATTGCTTGTAGCGCGTGCCCTTACATTCCTCGCACACCAGTTCGACATCGGCGAGGAACTGCATTTCAACTGTGACCGTGCCGTCGCCCTGGCACGTCTCACAACGCCCGCCGGGAATATTGAAAGAGAAGTGCCCGGCGGTGTAGCCTCGCCGCTCGGCTTCTGGCGTGCACGCAAACAGGTCACGAATCAAGTCGAAAGCTTTGACGTACGTCACCGGATTCGATCGGGGAGTTCGACCGATTGGCGATTGGTCGACCATGACAACTCCGGTTAGCAGATTGGCACGTTCAACTCGCTTCAACGTTTGTTTGCGTGATGCGCCTTCGCCTTCGGAGTCGGTCTTCTTTTCGCGCTCTTTGTTTACCAAAGACTCGAGCGCGGGATAAATCACCTGATGAACGAGGCTCGACTTCCCCGATCCTGATACGCCCGTGACGGCGACCATCATCCCAAGCGGAACCTCGACATCGATGTTTTTCAAATTGTTTGCGCGAGCCCCGAAGAAGCGAATGGTCTTCTTGCTGGTGACCTTCCTTCGTTCACGACGGGGCACGACCGAGAGTTCGCCACGCAGATAACGGCCCGTCAGCGATACGCCGTGGTCGCGATCTTTTGCTGCCGGGGGAGCAATCAGCTCTCCGTACGTACCCGAGAAAGTGACACGGCCGCCGTTCTCGCCCGCTCCCGGACCCATGTCGATGATGTGGTCGGCCTCGGCCATAATCTCCGGATCGTGTTCCACGACAATAATCGTGTTACCAATCTCCCGCAGATTCTTGAGTATTCGGATCAGACGCGAGGTATCCCGGCTGTGGAGGCCGATAGATGGTTCGTCCAGCACATAAACTGCGCCCACCAGGCGGGAGCCCAGGCACGTGGCAAGCTGGATCCGCTGCGCTTCGCCCCCAGAGAGCGTTGACGAGAGCCGGTCGAGAGTCAGATATTCCAGGCCGACGTCATTGAGGAAGTTACAACGCTGTCGTATCTCGTCGAGAATCCGGTCGGCGATCTCAGCTTCTTCGGGACTGAGCTCGACTTCTGTGAAAAATTTGCGCGCCCGCGCAATGTTCATCGCGGAGACTTGCGCGATGTTGCACTCGCCCAGACGCACCCAAAGCGCCTCGGGTCGGAGTCTTGAGCCCCGGCACGCCGGACATTGCGTGTACGCGCGATACCGGCTCATGAATACACGGACGTGCACTTTGTACTTCTTTTTCTCGACCTCTTGAAAGAAGCGAAACACGTGTTTGCGCACGAACTCCTTCTCGTCGGCGCGCAACTCGGCGTATGGCTTATCGCAACGAACCTTGCCTTTGGATTTCGGTTTGAAGACTTCATCGAAATACCAGGAGTATTGTGGTTTCGTCCATGGATCGACCGCCCCTTCGTTGATCGATAGTGTGGGATCAGGGATGATCAGGTCAAAATCGAAATCGATCGTGTTCCCAAACCCCTGACACACAGGGCACGCCCCCATGGGGTTGTTGAAGCTGAAGAGAGTCGGCTCGGGCTGCACGGCGGTCTGACCGCACACTTTGCAGGCAAACTTTTCGGTGAAGTGAAGGCTGACCGGGTCGGCCACCGCGGCCTGTTCAAAGTAGATTTCGCCGCCTTCCCGATAACAGATTTCAACCGTGTCTACGATCCGGCTGTGCAGATCCGACCGAATCACAAGGCGGTCGGCCAAGATAAAAACAGGCTGCGCGAAATCGATCTCGAGCAGCGATTCGGGAGTAGAGAACTCAAAGGTTCGCCCGTTCTGAAACAGCCGGGTAAAACCGCGCTTGCGAAGATCGAACAAGCGATCGCGCAATCCTTGCACATCGACCGAAGGCACTGAATTTTCGGTAGGCGGCTGGCCGGCAACCTTGACCGGAAACAACGCATACCAGCGAGAACCTTCGGGCTGCTGAAGCATCGCCTCGGCTACTTGATCCACCGTGTCGCGCTGAATGCGAGTGCCGTCGTTTGGGCAATAGGTTCGCCCTGCGCGGGCCCATAGCAGTCGCATGAAGTCGTAAAGTTCTGTGGCCGTGGCAACCGTGGAACGAGGATTACGCGTCTGGTTTTTCTGCTTGATTGCAATGGGTGGAGCGATCCCCAGGATCTCATCGACGTCGGGCTTTTCCATACGCTCGAGGAATTGGCGAGCGTATGCGGACAGCGACTCAACGTAGCGACGCTGGCCCTCCGCATAGATCGTGTCAAATACCAAAGACGACTTGCCGGAACCTGATAGTCCCGTGACGACGGTCAGCAGGTCGTGGGGGATATCGACGCTTACGTCTTTCAGGTTGTGGACGCGTGCCCCGCGTACCGAAAGCGCAGGCCGCGCTTCAACTGTTCCCGGGTCTGGAGTGTCTAAACTGCAGGACGCTAAGCTGGATGTTTCTGGCATGTCGCCGAAGATAAGAGGAGGCCTGCTTCACTAGCCGACGATAGCGGTGGGCGCTGAAGGAGGCTATCCCTATTATAGGTCTGCCTGTAAACCCGTACGCCCTCTGCTGCCTGTGCTCACTCAAATCGAAATTGAGCTGTTTCGATCGCAGTTCCTCGATTGGTTCGCGCAGCATAAGCGGGATCTTCCGTGGCGGCGAACCCGGGATCCATACGCGATCTGGATCTCCGAGGTCATGCTCCAGCAGACCCGCGTCTCCGCGGTGATTCCCTATTACGAGCGTTTCGTCTCTCGTTTCCCTGAGTTGCAGTCGCTCGCACAAGCGTCCGAACCAGACCTGCTCGCACATTGGGCCGGATTAGGCTACTACTACCGCGCTCGCAATCTCCAAAAAGCAGCTCGGCAGGCGCTTGCGAACGGTGGTTTTCCGGCCAGCTATGAAGCCATTCGCGAGTTGCCTGGCATTGGAGAGTACACTGCCGCAGCCGTCGCGAGTATCGCATTTAATCTGCCCCACCCCGTGGTCGACGGCAATGTCTACCGCGTACTGAGCCGCGTGTTCAGCGACCGCACCAACATCGCGTCAACTGGTGCGCGGAAACACTTCACTGCACTGGCTGAATCAATCCTGGACCATTCGCGTCCCGGAGACTTCAATCAGGCGGTCATGGAACTCGGAGCGACAGTGTGCCTGCCCAAGAGACCGCTGTGTTTAGTTTGTCCCGTGTCCGGGCTCTGCAAGGCGCGTCAAGCGGGCACTCAGGGCGCACTGCCCGTTAAGATTAAGGCGCGACAGAGCGTTGACGAGACGCGGATTCTGCTTTGGATCGCGAAGGACGACAAAGTGCTTCTGTGGCAGCGCCCTCCTTCGGCTCGACTCATGCCTGGGTTCTGGGAATTGCCCGAACCGGAGCATATTCCGCGGGCTCAAATCGGGACGATGCTCGGTCGCTTCCAGCACGGGATTACTTTCCATAACTATCGCTTCGAGGTACATGCTGCGTCCGTTGTCGCCCTACCCGGGAATTGCGAGTGGATCGCAACGAGCGAATTCTCAAAACTGCCGATCAGTACCGCACTCAAGAAAGCCCACAAACTCGTCAAAGCAGTACAGTCCCAAAGCGCGGTTGGTTTCGCAAAGAACGCTGCCCCAAACCGCTGACCGACTGTTCGAAAAAGCATTAGACTTGAGGAAAGAAATTCCGCATGCTGAAAAGCCTGATCCCCTCATGCCTGCTGGTCACATCGATGCTGGCCCAGAAGCCGGAGGCTCCGAACCAGAGGCCGTCCGGTCCTCCGGATTCCACGCAGACCGCCGACACGCTGCGGCAACGAAATGAACCTCCTCCGGGTAGCATCAGTATTGCGGCCGGAACGCGTATTCTGCTGAGCATGATCAACAGCGTCAGCACGAAACAGGCTGTGGCAGGAGACCGGATTTATCTCGAAACAGCTTTCCCTGTATTGGCGAATGGCCACATCGTCGTTCCCGAAGGCAGTTGGGTGACGGGCACCATCACGGAGGTAAAACGTCCCGGGAGGGTGAAAGGTCGGGGTGAACTGCAGGTGCGCTTCGATTCCATAACTCTGCCGAACGGCGTTTCCCGAGATTTCCGCGCAGACCTCGGCGCAATCGATGCTCGCGACGATCAGAAGCTCAAGCGTGAAGACAGCAAAATCAGCGGACCAGGCGACAAATCCGGAGATCTCGGGAAAGTAGTGGGCGCATCGTCAGCGGGGACCGTCATTGGGTCGGGCGTTGGAGCGGCGGCGGGCAACGCAGCTCGAGGCGCGGGAATCGGAAGCGCGGCCGGAGCGGCTTCGGCACTCGCTGGCGTGTTGCTAACTCGCGGGCCGGATGCAACTTTGACCAAAGGTTCTACCGTCGAGATGCTTCTCGACCGTCCTCTGGTATTCCAGGACTCTGATCTCGATTTGCGGAACGCCCCGCCACGCGCTCCAATTGTGCAAGGAAACACACTCGCGCCGCAGACCCGAAAGGGTTGGTCGCCCATTCCGTTTTAGCGTGCAGCCGGAACAAGAAGACGAAACGGTCGAAGTGCCGATCACGGATGTCTTCGATCTCCATGCTTTCGCACCTCGCGACGCCAAACCCGCTCTCGAGGCCTATCTTGAAGAAGCGATCCGGCGGGGTTTTCTGGGGCTGCGCATCATCCACGGCCGCGGTATTGGAGCACAGCGGGAGATGGTTCGTAAAGTGTTGTCTCGGACAGAAGGTGTTACCGGTTACCGCGATGCTCCAGCCGAAGCAGGTGGATGGGGAGCCACGATCGTCGCCTTAAATCCACGGCACACCTGACGTACGCGACCTACTTGGAATTCACAGGCGCAACTTCAGTTTCTATCACTTCGCCTTCAGGCACGGAAGAATCGGGGCCAGATTCCGGTGCGTAGTAGTCGTGATAATAGCTGTACTTGCTGTAAAGTTCACCCCGACGCGCACCGTTCACCACTACTCCGAGCACGTTGTTTTCGCAGAGAGACTGCATCGCCCGCGTAACGGAATCGAAGGTCGTCGTTCCGATCCGGACCACGAGTATAGTACCGTCGCACATCGTCGAAAGCAGATTCCCGTCCGCGGCGAATAGCAGCGGCGGGCTGTCGAGGATTACCCAATCGAAGTGGTTCCGCAGATCGTCAATCAACGTTCGGCATTGAGACAGATTAAGCAATTCCAGAGGATTCGGCACGGCGCCCCCGGCGGGCAGAATGAACAGATTGGTATCGGCAATCTGATACAGGATCTCGCCGAGAGATGCTTTTCCCGTCAGATAATCCGTGAGGCCAAGTTGCCCCGGGATCTGGAACGTGCTGTTTACCGTGGGCCGGCGAAAATCGAAGTCGGCGAGCAGAACGCGCTTACCTGCAAGCTGCGCCTGGGAAATAGCGAGGTTCGCCGCGGTGAAAGACTTGCCTTCGGCCGGAGACGCGCTCGTAATCACAAGGGTGTGAAGAGGTTGTGAAGACTGCAGATGATTGAGACGGGTACGCAGGGTCCGGAATTCTTCCGCCGGAGCCTCCCGCGGCTGCATGATGTTCACCACCAGCGCGTCTTTTTGGGGGTTGTACGGGATCTTGTGAGCGGCGTGGATTACCACCTCCATGTCCTCGCGCGCAGGATCAACTTCTGACCCGAAACGAGCCGGCACGGGAGCATGAACCGGTGGCGGAGGTGGAGGGGGAGGCGGATAATTCGGCGTCTCAACTTGCGCCGTGGTCGTTACCGGTTCTTCGGCCCGGGGTTGAAACCGATCCGACCGCGACTGCCGGGAAGGCACCGATCTGTCTTGCGATGCCCTGCGCAGCGCGTCATGAACACGACTCATAGTTCTGTTATCCCTTAGCCAAGTAGTAGCGCGCTACTGACGCCGTCATGATCGCCAGACCGGCGAGCGTCGCCGTTGTCCAGCCAACCCAAACCATTTGCTTACGACGTTGGACAACAACATCGTTTTCGAGTAGCGGAACGCTTCCGAGGATGTTGAGTTGCGTATACATCCGCGCGTCCTTCAAGTTTTTCAGCGAGGTGTCTTTCATCTCCCGGACGGCGACAACAACCACTCCGATGGCCAGACCGATCATCGCTCCCATGGGCAGATACGTCGTGCGCTTTGGAGC
>JBJMGJ010000202.1:0-7364 GCA_045807965.1 Bryobacteraceae bacterium
GAGCCGGCGCTAAACCGGCCTCATTGGCGCCCGATTTCGTCGTCGATTGGCGGGATGGTTTCTGGGTCGCGACAAACTTTACAAACAAAATTCAGACCATCCCTGCTCCTGCGAATGCGACCGTGCTCGTCGGAAAACGAGAGGTCGTTCCTGGTTCGGCTGCGGTGTGGTCAGATCGGTAGAAAGCGCGGATGAAGATGTAATCCGCTTTAGCGTAATAGTAGATTTATCAGGAGACAAAATAGTTTCTTCAACACGGTTCTGAAACTCGTCTTTCACCGAATAGCTCGATAAGTCGGGGGTCTTTTCGTTAGACTGGACTTGAAGGAGAAAATGACGATTTCGCCCGATCATCGTAAACGAGCCCTCATCATAGGGGCCGGACCGGCCGGCCTAACCGCCGCACATGAACTGTTAACTCGGACCGACATAGTTCCACTCGTGTTGGAGAAGAGTGACTATATCGGTGGTATTTCAAGGACTGTTCGATACAAAGGCAATCGCATCGATATCGGAGGACATCGGTTCTTCTCGAAATCTGACCGTGTGATGCAGTGGTGGCTGAACATCATGCCTATGCAGGTGATTGAAGGCCAGCACGCACAGATCACGTATCAACAGCAAACAGCAACAGTTCCCGCTCATCTCACGCCCGCGGACCCGCACGCTGACGACAATGTCATGCTGGTGCGCCACCGCAAATCGCGCATCTACTTCATGCGCAAGTTCTTTTCTTATCCCATCACGCTCAGTGGAGATACTCTTTCGAAGCTCGGGCTTTGGAAAACGGTCAAGATTGGAATGAGCTATCTGAAGGCCGTGATGTTCCCGATCAAACCCGAGAGGAATCTGGAAGAGTTCTTCATCAACCGCTTCGGCCGAGAACTATATCTCACGTTTTTCAAGTCGTACACCGAAAAAGTCTGGGGCATCGAGTGTAAGGAAATCAGTGCCGAATGGGGAGCTCAGCGCATTAAGGGTCTCTCCATCACGAAGACGATCACGCACATCCTGAAGAAGATGCTCCCGAAGAAGCGCTCGGATCTTGCGCAGAAGGACGTCGAGACTTCGCTGATCGAACAGTTCCTGTATCCCAAGTACGGCCCCGGCCAGATGTGGGAAGAAGTTGCTGAGCTTGTGAAGCAAAATGGCGGAGAGATTCTGATGCACTGGTCTGTCGACGAGATCAGGCACAACGGCGCAGGTCAGGTAACGTCGGTGCTTGCGCGTAACACGCAAACGGGTGAAACCCGCGAATTCGCCGGCGATTATTTCTTCTCTACCATGCCGGTGAAAGAACTGGTCGCTGATATCAAGCCGCCCGCGCCGCCGGAAATCCGGGAGATTTCGGATGGGCTGATGTACCGCGATTTCATTACGGTGGGTGTGCTCTGCGACAAGATCAAGCTCAGGGAAGCGAACGGCGAACTGGTGAAGGATAACTGGATCTATATCCAGGAACCTGACGTTCTCGTGGGTCGGTTGCAAATCTTCAACAACTGGAGTCCGGCCCTGGTTGCCGACCCGAAGCATATCTGGATCGGGCTCGAATACTTCTGTAACGAAGGCGATTCGCTCTGGAAACGGACGGACGAAGAGATGATCCAACTGGCAAAGCAGGAGCTTGCCTCGATGAACATCCTCGATCCGGAGAACGTTCTGGACGCCACCGTCATTCGGGTTGCGAAGACGTACCCGGCTTACTTCGGAAGTTATAACCGTTTCCCCGAAGTGATCGACTGGGTAAACGGATTCGAAAACCTGTACCTGGTTGGGCGTAATGGTATGCACAAGTACAACAACCAGGACCACTCGATGTTAACGGCAATGACGGCTGTCGACAACATCATCGAGGGGGTTCGTAGTCGTGACAATTTGTGGGCACTGAATACCGAACAGGATTACCACGAAGAGAAGAAGGAACCGGCTACGATGAAAAAGGAACAGCCGGAAGAAGTGACCGTTTAGGCTGGACGCGGCTGAGCAGCCGGGAAGCGTCGGAGAACTCCGGCAATCGCGGCGACGCTAAGCAATATCAGCAGCCAATCCACAGGGAAGCGTTGACGCGCGCCCACGTGTATCAGATAGGACGGGGCAGAGTAGACCAGCAATACGGCGGTCGCGACTGCCCCGTTCATTTTGTCTTGCCGCCAAAGTAGGAATAGTCCCGCAAAGCCCAGAACAGCCGTCACATCGCCAAAGATGGCCTTTAACCTGGAAGGATCCGGATAGAGCCAGAAATCCTTGATCCGGCCCAAAGTTAAGCTGATGAACCGCTTTGGATGCGAACTGATCCATTCTCTGGCTTGAGCGTCAGCCCATCTGTTGTAATTTACCTCGCCTAACTGCCGTACGCGCTTAGCCTCCCCCTTGTTCTGCAGAGGGTGGTACTTGTCATAGACGCCCAGCAGGAGATTGGCTCGCTGATCCGCCGTGGCATCATCGTTATTCGACACCCTCAGTTCAAGACCCAGATTGCTGCGTGTGACGATGGGTGCCCCTAACGCTCTCTCGTTGCGAATAATCCACGGCACCAAACAAATGGCGACGATCGCTAACTCGATGGAGGCGAATCGGATATAAGAGACGAGTGACTTCCGCCTTACGAAAATGAGCCCAATCAGAATCAGAACAGGCAGAAGGGGCAAAAGAACTGACGCGAACAGCAGTCCGCAACCCCACACGACGCCGTGAAGCAGGGCCTTCCGCCAGGTCAGTTTCCTGCCTTTCCAAAGCTGTATTGTGATCGGTACGAGAATGGTGAGGAACAAAGCCGTGTATGGAGTTTCCCAGTCGCCGTCGATCTGAACCATTGGTTTCCAGGGAAATAAAGCACAGATGAGGCCCGCCAAAGTACCGAAACCCGCATTCCCGAGAAGCCGGTCCGCGGCAAACGGCAGCAGTGCAAATCCGAACGAAGTCACCGCGGCGGCTAGTATTTCTTTGACGATCTCGCCTCCAGTGCCTTCTCCGAACAGGTGAAAGACACCAGCGAGGATGATGGTGTACCCGGGAGATACGTGGGCCGTCGGACCCGTGGGCAGAGCATAGGGATTGCCATACACGCCCGTACGGGATAGGGACATCGCTGTTCTCTCCAGTTCGTAGCGAGAGAGGTCGCGATAGGGATGCGCAACGAAGATGAACGCCAGTCGTACCACCAGCCCAAGAACAAAGATCAGCACGCCCCCGTTCCAAAGAGTAAGGCTGGTACTTAACGTCAAAATGCGATCTATCTGTTTCATCAGAACTTTAGTGGATTGTCATAGTCCGAAGTGGTCATTTTGGTTCGGGACTTTAACTGTGATCACCGGTATTATAGAGAGTGACTGCTTAGTTCCACGCCACCTGATTCGATGATTCTCGACCGGGAGATAGAGTTGCCCGTCGCCAATGAGCTTCCTTCTCCAAGGCGTAACGGAACACGCTGGAAACAACCCTTGCGGCGCGACATTCCGGTTTGGCTGGGGCTTCTGGCGGTCGTGGTTTGCTTGCAGATCTTAAGCGGTGCGTATCGAGCCGAGTTTAGCGGTTATCCTGATGAGCCCGCTCACTATGTCACAGCGGTTATGCTGCGCGATTATGTCGTGCATCTCCACTTTTTAGAATCACCCCTGCGGTTCGCGTCGGAATATTACCACCACTATCCAAAAGTTGCATTCGGGCACTGGCCGCCGTTTTTCTACATTGTCCAAGCAATCTGGATGGCTTTATTTTCTGCCGCGCGCACATCGGTGCGGTTGCAGATCGCGTGTACCACCGCGCTCCTGGGTTTCGGTGTGTTTCGGGAAGCGAAAAAGCTTGTTTCTGCGCCGCTGGCGATTGCCGGAGCACTGCTGACCATATGCCTGCCGCTGGTTCAGACATACAGTGCCGAAGAGATGTCGGAGACATTACTGACTCTTCTGTGTTTCTGGAGTGTGATCTACTTCGCTCGATACATCCGGACCGAAAACGTGCGGCATAGCCTCTTGTTCGCATCGTTCTTGTCTCTCGCGGTTCTTACCAAAGGCAACGGCTGGCTTCTGGCCGCGGTTCCTCCGATTGCGCTACTGTTAACGCGTCGTTTGCACCTGTTGCTTCGTAAATCGTTTTGGGTGCCCGTCCTTCTGATCGCCGCTGTTTGTCTGCCGTGGCAGGTCTTAACCATGCGAATGGCGGAACGTGGATGGGAGGGTGGCACGCACCCGAACTTTCCGTATACCGTAAGCGCTTTGCTCGAATTCCTCCAGCTGTTCCCGCAAATTCTCGGCCCCGTATTGCTTGGCATTATGGTGATCGGGATCGCCGCCTGCCTCGTCGTACCAGTGGCGCGGCGTAGCGTGCGGCCAGAATGGGCAACTCTCTTTGCGCTGCTCGTTGCGGTCTGGGTGTTTCACTCGATCGTCCCCGCGGGCGTGGAAGACCGGAAGCTCATCATCGCCGTACCTGCCATGCTCATGTTTGCTCTCGGCGGCGCTGCTTGGATTGCCGATCGAGTGCCATCCCATGTCAGTCTGTACCGATGGCGTTATGCCGCCGCCGCCATCGCAACCATGAGTTTCTTTGTCACAACGTTCCAGGTGCCGCGAGTGGAGCATTATGGATTCACTGAGGCGGCTACCTTTCTCGCCAACGTCGCCAAACCTTCGAACGCCACGATTCTTGTTTCTTCCGATTCGGGCGGCGAAGGCATGCTCATCTCTGAAGTTGCCATGCTTCATCCGCATCCCGTCGAAACAGTTCTGCGGGGAACGAAATCACTGGCAACCGTCGACTGGAACGGCGCCGATTACCACTGCACTTATTCGAGTCCAGCCGAGTTGTTGCATTTCCTGCGCGACGAGAAGGTTGGTTACGTTGTGATCGACAACTTCCCGCCGCAAGTGAAATTCACTCACGACGCCCTGCTGAAGAAAACGATTGCAACCGGAAAAGCCTTTGAGCTCATCCGGACCTTCCGATCGCGCCAAAGTTCAATGCCGGGCGAGATCAGAATCTACCGTTTTGCGCTGTAGCTTCGTGATCCGCGCCGAGCACTCTAGGTAGCCTTATTGAGCAACACTGAGATTCCCGTTTTATCCAAGCCGAATGTGCGTGAGGACATGACCGGCGTGAACACTCCGCGAATGATTCGTTCTGTGTTCTGGATTTGCGCTCTCATTCTGGGAGCGGCCCAGACCTGGTCCGTGCGGCACGCGATTCTTTCGGACGGGATTTCTTATATCGAAATCGCGCAGGCGTATCTGCGCCGCGACTGGATGAATGCGCTCAACGCGTACTGGAGCCCTCTCTACTCGTGGTTGATCGCCTGTGCGTTTGCCGTGCTGCATCCCAAGCCCTATTGGGAGGTGGCGACCGCTCATCTGGTCCTGTTTGCCGCCTTTGTGGCGAGTCTCTTTTCCTTCGAATACTTTCTCCGGGAATTGATCGCTTTTCTGCGGAGCGAGGAGTCCGGCAGGCAAGCCGTTTCCCCACCCGCTCTGTATGTGGCGGGGTACTCCGTTTTTCTTTTCGGAGGTCTTTGGCTGGTTGGGACGTGGTACTGCTCGCCCGACATGATCGCGTTCGCTCTGATGTTTTATTTGACGGGTGCCATCCTTCGGGTTCAGAGAACTGGGGGAGCAGATAGCACCTTCCTCGGTTTGGGAATTGCGAGCGCTCTCTTCTTTCTCGCGAGAACAGCGTTCCTGCCTTCGCTCGCCGTTCTGTTTTGCATCATCCTGGCCTTACGCTGGCGGCGGCGACTTCCGCTCCTCCGGCCCGCAAGTCTTTTCATCGCCCCTGTCCTCGTTCTCGCGGCGCCGTTTGTGATTGCGATTAGCGTGAAGAGCGGTGCTCTGACCATCGGAGAATCCGGCCGGCTCAACTACGGATGGGAAGTGGACGGAGCTTCACGGCTTATTCACTGGCAGGGCGAGCCATTTGATATCGGCACACCAAAGCACCCCACGAGAAAAGTAGTGGATTCGCCCGCCACTTTTGTTTTTGCCAGTCCGATAGCGAGCTCTTACCCGCCCTGGTACGACCCCTCTTATTGGTATGCCGGCATTCATCCCAAGCTCAAACCCGGGCGACAAATCAGGATTCTTTTTGTAAACCTCACAGTGGCGCTTAATGTTTTTGTTCGGTCGCCGCTTACGCTCCCTGTATTCCTTTTGATTCTCCTGATAGGCAAACGAAGGTGGTGGGGTGAGTTCCTGAAGTTCTGGCCCGTATTGACCTTCGTCCTGTTCGGGATGGCCCTGTACTGCCTGGTGTACTTCGAAAAACGCTACATAGCTGGAAATCTTGTGTTGTCGTGGGTGTTGCTGTTGGCCACACTGCGATTCGAGAACCCGGGTCGAAGAAAGTTCGCCCAGATCTTTGTCGTAGTCTGCTCGCTCGGTTTTGTGCTCTTGTTCGTCGGCAGGAAACAAGTCCACGCGCTTCGAGTGACTGCGTCCGATCTTATCGGCCATCGAGAACATGAAGTCAGCGTCGACGACCTGCTTGCAAAAAGGGTAACTCAATTAGGCCTGCGCCCCGGTGATAAGGTGGCGTTTATCGGGTCGGCTATCAACGCGTATTGGGCTCATCTGGCTTCTGTGAAGATCGTGTCCGAAGTGCCTCTTTTGTATGGGCGTTCAGAGCGTCCTCTCAATAATTTCCTGATCGATGACACGCGCCAGATTCAAGCTTTCTGGCAGGCCGATCCGCAAACGCGGGAGCGGGTCCTCCAAGCCTTCCGAGATGCAGGAGCCGTCATGGTGGTTTCGGACGGGGTCTTCTGCAAAGAACTTGGTTCGCAGTGGCCTCGAGTGTTGCCGGAAACTCAGCCGGATATTCCCAAGCTCGACCCGAACGAGTATTCGCAGATTAATGCCAGGTATTTCCCTCTGATCCCCTTGCAGGCCCGCTCGATGAAGCAGTAATTGCCAATCGCATGCGGTCGATCTTGCGTGCTCGCTTGAAGCAATGCGCTGAATAGTTACAGTGTGTTTCGGCACAGATGGCCAAACTTCTTCAAGGTTTTCCCTCTTTGTGAAGGGCTATCAAGTTGTTAAACTAGAACCGAAGCTTCCAGTCTCCGTAAGTTCCAGAGCCTTCACCTGGTCGCAATTTTCTCCTGCTCATGTCATCAGGAGTATTTATCTTGACCTTACGTGACATGCGGCATATGAGCAATCTCAAGAATTTGATCTGTTCCCGGACATTACCTTCACGAGACCCTCTTTGTTTTCCCTCGCGTGAGCTAGAACGTTTGTTGTTGGTTACGAACAGTTCAGCTGCTATAAAACATAAGCCACTGGTCGACGTGTGTAGCGCGTCGATCGTTTCGTCGAATAGGACGAGACAGTTTACAGTCATGACCGCGAGCTCATTCCTCCGGTGAACTGAGGTAC
>JBJMGJ010000203.1:0-12407 GCA_045807965.1 Bryobacteraceae bacterium
AAATTCAACGCCGTCACGAGTACCATCAGCCCACTCACGACAAGGAGAGCATGGAAATCCTTACGAAGTAGTGCGTTGTCGATGAGAAGTTTCGAGATATAAGGTTGCGCAAGACCAAAGAGGGTTGCAGCAACGCCCACGAGCAAGATCACCGCTAGCCGTGCCCAGTATGGGTTAGCAAAAGAAAGAGCGCGACGATAGCCCCGGAAGGGAAGGCCGCGCTCAGTCACGTTCGAAAACCATTCGGGATTGAAGTCGTCCAATCTTCAGTTCGTGGGGAGAACTACCATGCCGGCCATCGTTACATCGTTGTTCAGATCCCATGTACGTTCGTACTTTAGAGTTGCCGCATCGTAGACTTCGATTTCGAAGCCTGCTCCGTAAATGTAGAGTTTCTTACCGTCAGCGGACATGCCGAAGCTACAGCGGCTCCGGCAGGGTACTTCCGCGGACCGTACCAATTTGTTACTACCCAAGTCGAAGGCCCACATCTCACACCGTTTGTTACCGTGGGTTCCATTCGAAACTAACGTATAGGCGGTCTTCTTATCCGGGGTTACGTGTAGACCAGACATTCCGGCCGGGGAGGGACCGATAGGCGAATATTCGACCTCCCGCGACGCAAGGTCGAACCGGGCGATGCCGAATAGCCGGTTGTGCACAACGGGATCAGTAGAATTGAAAACCGAAATGTGTTGGCCCGGCTGCCAGATTGAGTCGAGCATCCCACCAAATGAGACAGTTTCAAGGGTCGGGAGCTCGGGCTTCGAGAGATCGATCCGGTCCACAACTTTGAAATCAGCCGTGTTCAAGATCACTACTTTGTCGCGGAACTGATAAAGGTATTTTCCGTCTGGCGAGACTTCGAAGTTTCCGCCCGCCCGACCTCCGCCGCCAGCGTTCAGATCCTCCGGAGCTAACTCTACCGTGCGCACAATCTTTTGTTGCGCCAGATCGATCACCGTATACTTCGGCTTACCCACTTCATAGCGATCGATACCTTTCGTAATTTCCGTCGTGGTCGTGTAAAGCAGCTTGTCCGAGGGGTCGGGAGCACCTCCGAAAAAGCGGTATCGCTTTGTGTCGTTGTTGAGCACGAAGTGGCTCAGGACTTTGCGAGTTGCAATGTCAATGATCTCTACGCCGCTGTGATCGTTGGTCGTGACGAAGATCTTTTTGCGGTCGTAAGACAAACGCAGGCCAGTCGGCAGGCCGGTTTCGAGAGGTATGCGATCAATAATCTCTCCTTTGCCCTCGTCGAAAATCAGTACGGAGTTGGGATACGCTCCTAAGTACAGGAGGCCACCTCGCGCGACCGAAGCGAGTGCGGCAAAAAATGTAAGCAGTTTTCGCATGAGGCTATGGGAACACCAGGTCCAGTTTCCGCCAGTCTTTCGTCGCGGCCGCACATTTGCTCGCCCAGTCCGGATAGTTATTAAGGTGGTCGGGCACCTGTGCCGGCCAGAAGCACGTGACGTAACAATCGTAAATATCGCGCTCCACTGGTTGGCAAAGCCCGGCAGTACCGCCTGCCGAATCGACCTCCCATCCAGGAGAAAACGCGAGCGCACACCCCATTGGAACGTGCGGTCTCGGGGTATTCGCTCCTTGTTGCATAGCAACGACGTCTTCACCGGCAGCATCGACCTGGTCTCCAATGCGTCGTGCTTTCTTATTCAATGGACGGAGATGTCTCATGACGCTTTCCTTTCCGCAAATTTCTCTAAGAAGTCAGGGTTGTGGACACTCAGCGCTCCATAGATCTGAAGACACAGATCTGTCCATTCACGAATCCAGTCACAGTAATGCAAATTCGGATGGCCCGTATCGCCATACCTGACGAAAGCCTCATGGTGACAGCCACCCGCGCAGAGCGGCCGCGCCCAGCAGGTGTGGCAATCGTACTTGGCGTTGATATGGCCCCGGTTCAGAAAGTCAGCCTGCTTTTCCCGGTCCAATCCCGAGGCGATGTTGCCCATTGAGTGTTCGTCAGAATCAACGAAACGATGGCATGGAGCAATATCTCCGGAAGGCCCAACGCCCAACAGGCCGAGGCCGGCACCGCAGGGATGAGATTTGTTCACGCCCTGGCAGAGCTCGGAAAGCGTGTCGCTGACATTCGAAAATCCATGAAGCTCCCCACGGAGAGCGTATTGCAGGTATTCCTGCGCAAGGATCCGGAATTGGCCGAGAACGTTATTCATTCCCGTCTCACCGATCGCATAGAGGCGATTGGACGAAGTAGTGACCGGCGCAAACCCGACCTCATGGAATCCCAAATCTTCCTTCAGGTGGCGATAAATGCGAGTCACGTCGGTAACGCCAGCCGTCAACGTGACGCGCGCGGCGATCGGCCGGGTCTTGTGGTTCTGGATCAGAGCACGCACCCGAGGCTCGATGATGTCGTAGCTGCCGCGGCCGTTAGCAAAGACCCGAAGCTTGTCGTGCAATTCCGGGGGCCCATCCATGCTAACCGTAACGCCGATCTGGTTCTCAGACAGAAATTCGATGATGCTGGGACTTAGAAGCGTGGCGTTCGTCGTCAGGCTGAAGTCGATAAACCGGCCTTGCGAGGCCGCACGCTCCGTGGCGTAACCGACAACCTGTTTCAGGAGCGGGAAATTCATCAAAGTCTCGCCACCGAAGAAGGTGATGTGGACGGAATGGCGACCGGCAGATTGCTCCAGCAGGAAGTCCACGGACGCCTTTGCGCTTTCCAAATCCATGAACTTCTTCTTGCCTTCCGGCGTGGCAACTTTGTCCTCTCCGAACTCGTAGCAGTACTGACACGAGAGGTTGCATTGGTTCGTGAGATTCAGAACCAACGTTTGCAGCGGAAAGTCAGCAGGCGCATTCTGTGGCCCCGCTTCACGCTCGTGGCCGGACACAATCACGTGAGCAAGATGAAGTTCGTGGATCAACTCCGAGGCCGCCTCGGCTTCAATACCGCGTGCCACCAGCCCAGCTAATAATTGCTGATGCGAAGTCTGTCCGTTCTCGACCAACTCAAGCACGGATCCTGCCGCATCATCCAATTCGAAAATCGCACCCGCCGGCACCAGATACATGAAATGCCTAGAGGCACTTTCAAACCGATGCAGCTCGCCCGGACGATACACTTGCGTTTCGACTGCGATCATTGTCCGACCTCCGGCTGGTCCCATTGCAGATACATAGGAACCGTTACGACCAAATATGATTTCCCGATCAATGGCTTGCCATCCTTTTGTTTCTCGTTCTTGGCTGTCGCTACTGCCCAGATATCGCCATAGTTGTTGCGCTTAAACTTCCGCTGGGGATTCGGGCCATCAGAAGCCGGAGTGAAGAACCCCTTGGAATCAAGGCTTCCAACGTATTCCTTGTCGTCATCTCCGTAAACCGCGTAGAACTCTTCAACAGACCAATTCACATCAATAGGGCCAAGTTCCACGTCGTCCTGAGTGCGAGCCTTATTGTCCGCCCCAAGTTGGTATCCGATCGCCTCAAACTGCTGATATCCCTTGGGGTGAACATCGCTTCCCAGGCGGGCAATCGATGTTTCGGGAGTGACCTTTATGTAGTCCACGTGATCGTAAACAGAGTAGGCGCCCTGCAAAACGGTGCGGCCCAAGGCGATGTCGCGTTTCCCGGAAATGGCGTTCGGCGCGACTTGGACCTCGGCTACCACCTCCTTTGCCGTGTGCGACACAATGCTCTTCACCGTGACACCTGCTCCGAAATCCAGATCTGCCGGTGAGATTTGGGCGGGCAGGCTATCGCCGAAAATACGAACTTTTTGTCCTTGTGTGCCGGCTTTTATAGAGAAGCGATCGGTCGTAAGCAGAATCGGAGTTGCGGAAGCACGCTCGAGATGGACGCTTACGCCGAATTCCTGATACTCGCCCCAGAACCAACGCCCATCGGCCTGCAGTTGATCCGGAGAGAACCACATGACTTCGCGCATCGGTAGAGAAAGGTCGTCCGGAGACTTCGCGGCCGTTGCGGTTGCCCCTTGAGATCGTCCGCGCCACGCATATCCGGCGTAGACCAGACCTTGGCCACTGCGCGAGATTGTCGATCCGTCTTTGACGGATTGAAGTTTCAGGCGAGTCTTGAATTCTGACTCGGCCGCGTCTGGTTCCACCACCAGTTCACCGACATATCTTCCGCGGCTCGGGATATATGCCGACACAAGCCACCGGCCCGCCAGCTTAGGCTCGCGCATACGGGCACGCCAGGCAGACCACTCCGGAGTATGCAACGGATAAGTCTTGCCTAAGAAGTCGAGTGCCTGGTTGAGAGGCTGAGAAATAGGAGGCGTCGGCAAAGGCGATGCTTCGGCACCAGGACCGCCACCCGCGGATCCGCCGCCGCCCGATCCTGCAACTCCGCCCGAACCACTTTGAGCGTCCCCGCCACCCCCTGCCCCTGCACCGCCGCCGCGCATCATTGGATTTCGGCTGAAAGCGGCTTCGGCTTGCGGAAAGAAGGCAACGTGCATGTTGGCAAGGAGACTCCACTCTCCTTTCGCTCGTCTCCAGGAGAAAGGTTTTCCGAGAGCGTGACAGGTGTTACAAGTAGCGCGGATGTTTTCGTTCGGTATCGTTTCGTCTACGATCCGGTGCTCGGCAATATACATGACCGGCTTTGCTTCTTCTGGCGCCAGGCCATGATAGGTGCTGAGATATTTCAAGATAGTGCGGGCTTCGGGCGGCGTAAGCGCCAACCCGTTCAGGCGCACCATCCGTTTGATCGCTTCTTCCCAACCCTCTGGGGTTGTTCGCACCCACGAGATGCGTGAAAGATTTCCTTTGTCGTCCTTCGTGTGGCAACCGCCACATTTGGAGACGACTAATGCGTTCGTAACGGGAATACCTTCTTCTGGTTTCTCATCTGGATTCGCATCTCCTGCGCCACGCCTCGAAGCTCCGGCTGGAGTCTGCGATAGCGAGGAAAGGGCCGCTGCAACCAGTACCGCGACAGCCCGCAACCGCCAAGTTGATTTCACAAACATCTCCGTCTTCTCGTCCACGTTGATGGCATTAAAAGCTGATTCGAGCCGTCAATTGAAGGCTTCGAGGACCGCCGTTTTCCTGAGTCTGCAGGCTGCTGATCGTACCGAACGACGCCGGAGTATTCACATCCAAAGCCGGCACCCCATAATTCGGGTGATTGAACAGGTTCGATGCCGCCGCCCCGATCTGGGCGTGAACCCGCTCGGTGATGTTCACGCTCTTAAAAAGCGAAAGAGAAATGGCCTGCGTACCGGGTCCGAGCACCGAGCCTACCGCCGAATTACCGAACCGCCCAATGTTGTTCTGCGGGACCGCGAACGCCGCCGGATTCAACCAGTTTGATACCGTTTGGTTCGTCGGGTACAGAGGCACGCCCGATACAGAATCCGCTCTGACCACGGAATTCTCAAGATTCGGGAAATTGGTTCCCCCAGGATCTGAACCCGAAGCCAGAACAGTCAGGTATGGTCCGGTTTGCGCGAGAATAACACCAGAAAGCTGCCAGCCGCCGATAACTTGTTCCATCAGCCGATTGCCGCTGCTGAAGAACGTGTGATTCTTGCCAAAGGGCAAATCATAAAGGAACGTTGCCAGGAACCGGTGGCGCCTTGTATATGCAACGTTTCCATAATCGAGATTGATGTTGTAGGGATCAGAAACCATGCCACCCGCTTCACCAGCGAAGGCCGTCGGGTTGTATCCAGCTCCGTTCGACAGGTTTTTCGCAAAGGCGTAAGAAGCTAGGAATTGGACACCTTTCGAAAAGCGCTTGTTTACAGCAACCGTACCAGCGTTATAGTTACTCCTGGCGCCGTTCACGTAATCGGTGATGTGCGCCCAGATGGGATACGGTGCAGTGTTTCGAGCCGCGGCAAAGCCGACCGTATTGGTTCGAATCTGATTCAGGTTTGCACTGTAGCCTAGGTTGCTGCCGTGGTTGCCATCGTAGGAAACCCGGAGTGATGTGCCAAATCCCAGATCTCGCTCGACCGTGAAGTTCCACTGGTCGACATATGGGTCTTTATAGTTGACGGCGGATGCATATTCGAAAGTTGCTGTACCCGGCTGAGACAGATTGGAGGGAAACGCGTACGGGAACGTCAGCCCCGGCTTCCCGTTAACAAGACTCTGCGTGTAAGAGCCGACGTTACTCGCTTCCACGGCCCAACCCGCCGTAATAAGGGCGCTGAGTAGTGTCTCGATGTAGCGGCCATAACCGCCTCGTATCACTGTCTTATCGTTCCCGAACGGACGATAAGCAAAACCCACCCGGGGAGCGAAATCCGTCTTCTGCGAATTATGCATACTCTGAGGAAGTCCTGCTTCGGACGCAGTCAGGAACGGAGTGGGCGCAATCGCGGCGGCGAAGTTGGGATTGATGAAGCTTGTCGCTTGGTCCGGAATCACAACCGCCCCTTTGACGGTCGTGCCGTTCACGACGGTCTGCATGTCGGGTAAGAAATTCGCGACGTTTTTTAATTTGTCCCGAAAGGCCGGATGATACTCCCACCTTAGGCCGAAATTGATGGTCAAACGAGAAGTCGGCTTCCAGTCGTCTTGGGCATAGGTCGCGTAAGACCTTCCATAGGAGGAGGTGTCAGGATTCGTCACTGTGGCCAGTGCCGTTATATCCGGAACTCCCAGAAGAAACGCCGCGTATGGACTGCCGATCAGACCATTGCTTACCGAACCATTGAATGTGTATGAACCGGCCCTGCTCGCAGCAAAAACATTCGAAAAATACGCCGTCATGTAGCGATAATCCGCTCCGAACTTCATCGTGTGACGGCCTTTGATCCAAGTCACGTTGTCCAGAACTTGGGACGTGTTGGCGTTCGAAATAGACGATGTCGCCAACGCACCCCGAGTGAACCCCGTGATGTTGAAAGTAGGGCTACCGCTTCCTTCGGGCGGATCGGGGATGCCGTTGAAACCTAAATCAGAAATCACATTTTTGGCGACGCTGGAGTTGAAGGTCGAGGAATGCGTCCCATTGAATCCCGCGCGGACTTCGTTGACCAAGGTGGGAGTAATAACGAAGTTATGCGATGCCGTTAACCCAAAGTCATTCTCGGGGACCCGCGTAGCGCCGGCCAGAACCGAGTAAGTGGGAGTGTTGGAAACATCGCGCCGTTTGTAGGTAAAGCGTGCAAAGGCCGTTTGCCGGGATGTGATGTTCTGATCGAGGCGAATATCTCCCTGGTGACTTGAAATAGGAGTGGGAAGATTCGTCGTAAAGTTGTTGGAAATGGCGTTGGGAGCACCGGTGTTCGGCAACGGGAACAACAGATCCAACGCTCGGAGCGAGATGGGCGAAATCCTGTTGATCGGGATCCGGTTTCCCGCAAATGGCTGACCATTGGTTGGATCCTTAATGACACGCGTGCTGTAAACCGAGAGGTCGCCAGCTCTTAGCGCAAGCGATGGAACACTTTGCGTGATAACAGACTCGCGCGGAAGTTTCAGCGCCTCATAGCTCGCGAAGAAGAACGTACGGTCGCGGCCATGATACAGCTTCGGAATAAATACGGGGCCGCCGATAAACCCGCCGAAGTCATTCATGTTCAGCTTTGGCTTGGTTGCGCTGAACAGGTGGCGCGCGTTCAAAGCCGTGTTCTGCAGGTTCTCGAAGACTCCACCGTGGAAGGTATTGGAACCGCCCTTTGATGTTGTGGTGATGTCGCTCACACCGCCAAATTCGGCTGCGTTGTTAATCTCGCTGACCCGGATCTCCGCAATAGCACCGAAGCTGGGAAACAATTCGCTCAAAGGGGCACTGTTCCTCGGGCTCACGCTGCTAATTCCGTCGATGCTGACCGACAGCATGCTGGGTTTGGAGCCGGCGACCGATAACCCACCCGTTGCATCGGTTTGCACACCCGGTTGCGTGGTCAGCGTGGAGATAGGGCTCGTTGATCCAGAAGCGCGCGACCCGAGCGCAACTGGAAGATCATTCAACTCGCGGCCGGTTTTAGTCTCGGAGATGCTCGAGACGTCAGTGTTGATAACACTTTCCGGAGCATCGGTCACGGTGACAGCTTCTGTCTGGCTAGCTAAAGAAACAGAAGCATCGATTCGGACGGTCTGGCGCGCTTGCACCTCGACGCTCGGATAGACAGAGCGCTCAAATCCGGGAGCTCGGATCTCGATCTGGTATTTGCCAGGTTCGATATTGACTATCGAATACGCCCCGCCCTTATCCGTAACTGTGTTTCGCTGCGCCGCGGTGTCTTTGTTGATAACTGTGACGGCACAGCTGCTCACAACGGCGCCGGTTGGATCAGTAACAGTTCCAACGAGACTTCCGAAGGTCGACTGCGCGTAAAGCGAACTCGCCAGCAGCCCTAAACCCGCTAGAAAACCGGAGAAGCCGCTTCGGCTCCGAACGCGCGGGCAGTAAGCCCAAAGCGAAACAGCATTTTTAATTCGATCAGACAACAACCTTATCCCCCTTGAGCAAATCTTGCGATTGGTGAAAAAAGCATCTCGACAGGCTTGTCGAGATATCCAACGGGGGATTGTCAGACCGGCAATGTATTGGCTGGCTGACTGACCTAACGAACTGAGGAAGGTCCTTACAGTTTTCCAAGATCAAGGCACGTTTGTCAAGCGCGGAGCATTGCTCGCCTCGAGATTACGTAGATCTTTTTGAAAGGCTAAAATGCCGGCGCCGTAGTCGAAGCACGAGGTATGCCAGGTGCAGCCTAGAAGGAATGCTCGCCGCACTTAGTTCTTGCTCTATCGGAGACCCAGCTCGGCAGGCGTCAACGAGCAACGGTCCGAGGATCAGAAGCGGTGCAAAGTTGATCGCAGTTTGCATTACCCGAGGTCGCCTGACCGCGGTCCGGCGCTTCCACGTAGCTCCTTCGCGTTGGCGGGAGAAGTAACTGATCAATCAGCGTCGTAACATCGCGCATCAGGAGGTATACTGATTTCCGAATTCAGCGAATTGGAGGTCCCGCCTTGAGATTAATCGCCCTTCTCATGTTGTGCGTTGCTGCTACGAGTAGTATTGCGCGGGCTGCGGACGATCCGTTTGTCGGACATTGGGCCTTCAATCCTGAGAAGAGCAAAGTCGATGACGTGATATTTAGGATCTCGAGTGATGGACCTGGTCGCTTTCGGTTCAACTTCAGCAACGGCACTGAGTTGACACTTCCGGCGGATGGTACGACCCATCCTGACCCTCTCGGGGGCACGGCCTCGCTGACGCAGGTTGACAGCCGAATGTTGCGCTTATTCCGGAAGAGAGCCACTGAACGCATAATGACGATCACAGTGGCAACAGATGGCAACTCAATCAGGATTGATCAATTGGATACTTTGGCCGCTGGCGACAAAAAGTCATTCACGGGACAAGGGGAACGGATTGGACCGGGCAAAGGGCTGATCGGAGCTTGGAAGATGAAGCTCGGGGAATTCAACTTGCCCGCTGCCGCTCGCGAGATGGACATAGAGCCATTTGGAACAGAAGGGCTGTCGCTTCTTTTTCCGGCCGACAAATATCGCCTTGATATAAAATTCGACGGCAAGCCCTATAAAGATATAGGACCCAATGTGGCGAAGGGCAGCACTAACATAGGTACCCGTCTCGATTCGAAAGCTATTCGAATCGAAGGTATGCTCAACGGAAAGCCATGGGATGTGACGGAATACCAATTATCGCCGGATGATAAAATCTTGACCGTAACTTACAAGGCAGCGAAATCGGGGAATCCTATCATCCAAGCCTACGATCGGCGCTGAACTATAGCAGTTGTTATCGTTTGCTCAATTCTCGCTTGATGCAGCCCCTTCGCGGGATCGACGGTTGCGTTTCTGATTGGTGCGAATCGGTGACGCTTGAAGGCTCTGCAAGCAGTTCCCTGCGTGCCACTGAGTTGCCATACGTCTGTTTAGATTTGCGCAAGCGGCCTTCCGCGTCCTCACTCCTCTTCGCCGTTGACCACGGCCAGATATCCGCCGCCTTAAGATCTTGCTCCACGTCGCCGAATCCAAAGCCTCAACTGCATCTCGCGAGCATTTTGTGTTAACGTCGTAGACTTAGGAGGCTCGGTTCACCGCAATGAACAGGAGATCCCTTGTCATGGCCTTACTGTACGGGCCAGCGGGATTGGCGCAAGACTCGGCGCCACCCTCGAGCAAGTTGAAAGTCGGGGATAAGCCGCCTGACTTTACGCTTCCCTCGACGGAAGGCGGAACGGTCCATCTGGCTGACTTCATTGGCAAGAGCACCGTGGTCCTGGCCTTTTTCCCCGCTGCATTTACAGGTGGTTGAACGGCCGAGATGAAAGCGTACCAGGCTGGTATGCAACATTTCCAGGAGACAGGAGCCAAAGTCTTCGGCATCAGCACCGATAACACTCCGTCGCAAAAAGCATTTGCGCAACAGCTGGGGCTGTCCTTTCCTCTCCTGAGCGACTTCCTGGATCGAAAAGTGGCGCAGGATTACGGAGTTTACATCCCGAAATACGGGATTGCCAGCCGTGTCACATTCGTGGTGGATACCCAGGGCAAAATCGACACGATCGAGTCTGGAGGCGATGCAATCAAGATGCTCAAGACTCCGGATGCCTGTAGCCGATTAGCGCACAAAAAAAGCGGCTGACCATGGGCATTTGTCCGGGACTTTTTTGACCACTCCGCTTGTCACCTTTTCGGTCCTCGCGACTCTGTTCGACTATGGGCAGTAGCTACAGGCTCCACGAGCAGTCCACCAACCTTCCCAGTCTGCTCTCTGATGAGGAAGTGGTCGCGCGAGTCAAGGCGGGCGAAACAGGGTTGTATGAGATCCTCATGCGGCGCTATAACCAGCGTCTTTTTCGCATTATCCGCAGCATGGTTGCGGACGACGACGAAGCGGAGGACATCATGCAGCATGCCTATGTCCAGGCTTTCAGTTCACTGCACCAATTTGCCGGAAAGGCTCAGTTCTCAACATGGTTGGCAAGAATTGCCGTGTATGAAGCCTACCGCCGCACCCGGAAGGGCAAACTCGTACGGCCGATAACCTCGTGCCGAACACAAGATAACGATATGGACGCTGTCATGTCCCCTGATCCCGATCCGGAGAAGCAGGCTCTAAGCAGAGAGGCGGTCTCAATTCTGGAACAGGCAATCGACGCGCTTCCAAGAATTTATCGTTCGGTGTTCATGTTGAGAGAGATAGAAGCGCTCAGTACTGCCGAAACGGCCGCCTGTCTCGACATTACGGCGGAGAACGTCAAAGTGCGCCTGCTTCGCGCACGCCAGTTGCTCCGAGCCGAACTCTACGCTCGCGTCGGTGCAAATAGCTCGCGTGCCTTCCAGTTCATGGGAGACCGATGCGATCGTGTGGTGCGGAATGTGCTCGCAACGCTGGGTCAGCACAACTGACTCTCCACCGATCCATTCCTGAACCCATCAATCTGTTGTAACCTCCTCGCCCTTTCTGACTCTGTCGTTCAGCAAGCCAGAAACAAGGAGAAAGAGAAATGGGTTTAAATTTGAGAAGAATCGGGACTGCGTCGGGCGTACTCATGTTCATCGCGGGGTTGGCGGTGGTCGCAGATGGAAACGCGGCCGGAACGGCGCCCACTGACCCGCAGATCGTCGCGATCGTCGTAACGGCGAATCAGATTGATATCGATGCGGGCCGGCTCGCACTCAAGAAGGCGAAGAGCGATCAAGTCCGCGACTTCGCGCAGCAAATGATTACGGACCACGGCGCCCTTCAGAAATCAGTTTTTGCTCTCGGTGCCAAGCTGAACGTGAAGCCGGAGGAGAGCGATACGAGCCGTTCGTTGAAGTCTCAAGCTGAAGAATCGACGGAAAAACTGAAAGGACTCGGAGGAGCCGCTTTCGACAAAGCGTATATCGATCACGAAGTGGCCTATCATCAGGCGGTAATCGACGCAACCTCGTCCGTCCTCATCCCGAATGCGCGCAATGCAGAGTTGAAGAGTGCATTGCAGAGTGCCGCGCCATTGTTCCAAGGGCATCTGGAGCACGCCCGGAGGGTGCAGTCGGAGTTGGCGTCGAAGAACTGAAGCTACCCCTTGAAAGGACGTGCGAGTGCTTAAACTAGGGGTCGTTATTTCTGTTCTGGTTGTCTACTCGGCGACTGCAAGGGATCCGGCGTCAGTTCAGTACCGGGACGGTCAGCCGAAAGTTGTCCGAATCGCAGATTTCCGGTTTCAGCCTGAGATCGTGACCGTTCCTCGCGGCGCTACGGTGGAGTGGAAGAACGCCGACATCGTTCCTCACAGCGCTACTTCGGTGGACAAGAAGGCGTTCGATTCACGCCAAATTCCGACGGGCGGCTCCTGGCACGTTACCGTGAAGGAACCTGGCACGTTCGAGTATCAGTGCACACTGCATCCCAACATGAAGGGCACGTTGGTTGTTCGCTGATTCCCGCGAAGGACGGCCGTA
>JBJMGJ010000204.1:0-3876 GCA_045807965.1 Bryobacteraceae bacterium
AAACAGGCGCTTGGATAACCAAATTCCCCAGAATCGCTCAAACCTAAAGCCAAACCGCCCTGCACAGGCCATCGGGAGAGCAAATTCCTCTCGTCAACCCTCATTTTTCCGCATCCTGCTAAGCGGGAAAACAGACTACACAGAGCAAACGCTAGGCCATTCATACCCTCGCCCTCAACTGCGGAGAGACGGGTGGATCTCGCTAAACGGCACTTGGGACTTCTCCCTCGACCCGGACGTCTCATGGACAGATCCCCTGGCCGTCGATTGGAAGAGATCGATTGTGGTTCCCTTCAGCCCCGAGACATCGCTGAGTGGTATTCATGAGACTGGCCTCTATGCTGCTGTCTGGTATCGAAGGAACTTCGCTTCTCCAGATCTTCAGCGTGGTCAGCGCCTGATACTTCATTTTGGCGCGGTGGATTATCGTGCCACCGTTTGGGTGAATGGGCAGACGGTGTGCTCCCACGAGGGCGGCTACACGCCCTTTCACGCCGACATCACGGAAGCGCTTGTTCCCGGCACCCAGCAGGAGATTATCGTTAGGGCGGAAGACGATCCCTCCGACCTTGCCAAGCCACGTGGCAAACAAGACTGGAAATTGGAGCCCCATTCCATCTGGTATCCCCGAACTACGGGCATTTGGCAAACGGTGTGGCTCGAAATCGTTCCTCAGTCCTATATTCACAGTCTTAAGTGGACATCGAATCTTCAACGTTGGGAACTCGGACTCGAAGCAATTGTTGGCGGACCTACGGCAAAAGGGCTCAACTTACGGCTTCGGCTCCGCGTAGCAGATGACATCCTGGCCGAAGACACTTACTCGGTCAACGCCGGAGAGGTCCACCGCCGCATCGCTCTTTCTGATCCTGGCATCGATGACCACCGAAACGCACTCCTTTGGAGCCCGTCCTCTCCAACCTTGATTGATGTCGATCTGGAATTGCTCGATACGCAGGGCCAGATCCTCGATTCGGTTCAAAGCTACACATCGTTACGGTCAATTGCGATCCAGGGCGACCGCTTTCTTCTCAATGGGCGTCCGCTCGACTTGCGGCTCGTACTCGATCAAGGCTACTGGCCTGAAAGTGGAATAACGGCCCCTGATGATGAGGCTCTCCGGCAGGACGTTCTACTCGCAAAAAAGCTCGGCTTCAATGGAGTCCGCAAGCACCAGAAGATTGAAGATCCCCGTTACCTTTACTGGGCGGACCGCATCGGCCTGTTGGTCTGGGAAGAAATGCCCAGCGCGTATCGGTATACGCGACAAGCCATACAGCGGCTGACGCAGCAATGGACTGAAGTCCTCGAGCGAGACTCGAGCCATCCTTGCATCGCGGCCTGGGTGCCCTTCAACGAGTCATGGGGTGTGCCGGATCTGCCCGACAACCCGGCACATCGTCATTATGTTCAGGCGCTCTATCATCTAACCAAGACTCTCGACCCTACGCGGCCTGTCATCGGGAATGACGGGTGGGAAAGCGTGGCGACTGATATCGTCGGCGTTCACGATTATGACAATCAGCCGCGGCGCATCGCCAAACGCTACGGCACAACCGAAGTGGAATCACGGTTGTTGAAACGGGAACGCCCGGGGGGCCGGCTTTTGGTTATCGACGGCAAGACCGACAGCGAACAGCCAATCATGCTGACTGAATTCGGCGGAATCGCTCTTTCTGACAAGAATGGATCGTGGGGCTACTCCCGATCGGATACGCCATCTCAATTGCTAGAGCGCTACGGTGAGCTGCTAGAAGTTGTTTGTGCGCTGCCCGCGTTGGCTGGTTTCTGTTACACGCAGCTTGCCGACACCTACCAGGAAGCCAATGGCCTCCTATATGCCAATCGAACTCCGAAAGCGCCTCTGGATCAAATTGCGCTCTGCACAATTGGCATGAGACCAGGACATGACGCTCGCATCGAGAAGGAGTGGCGGGAGAGCGCGTAAATTTTCGTCAGCGGCCGGCTGACAAATGCAGCAGATCCGAGGAGTTGCGTTCCGCTGCCACTTGCCTGAATAACGTCACCAGTTCGTCGACGTGATAGTCGAATGTGAAAAGCGGCCGCTGAAGCCAAACGTTAGCCCGTAGTTGCTCCATTCGCCCCGAATCCCGAAGCTGTGCCCCGAGTTGGGCCATATTCTGACAGAAGATCCCGATATCGAGCTTTCGGACCAGCGTCTGCGTCGCCACAATGGCGCCCCTGTTGTCGTACTGAAGCACAGGCAGCCCCGCTGCGATCAGGGTGGCCAGTCTTGCTGGAAAATTCAGGTCATCCCAGAACGCAGCGCCCAGATGGCCTCCATTGTCACTCTTCAAAAAGTGCAGCCAGCCGGCGTCGTAGCGCGAAAGCTCAGTCACCCACTGGCTCGGCCCGACGTGAGAATGGAGATGAAGGTAGCCGGGCGCTGCATGCTGCCCTTCTTCGATCCAAGCCCTCCAATCGCCATGCTGGAGGTCCCCATAGAAATGGAGAATGAATCCGCTCCGACGCTAGATCCCGTAGCAGTCCAGGGTACAGGCCGATCGGCCGACCGGGTACCACCGTGTGGAACTCACCATCGGCCTCCGAAAGCCGGGGACTCGGGGCACCTTCGAACCACTCACGCTTCGGCAGGTCGCCATCGAGAACCATACTCCGATCGTGATCCGTACCACCAGGCACGACCGTATTAAACCAGTCGCGCAGTTCTGGACTACTGTAGATCTGACCGTCACTTTTTGTATGCAGGTTCGCCATCTGCTGCCAGGTTCCGTGCTCGAGGCAAAGCCAGGGACCCTCTTTGAAGTGCCAGATGAAGGGGATCCCAAGATCTGCACGAAGCACTTCGTGTGCGAAGGGCACAGCCTGCCAGTTTAAAAGCGCGTAAATGACGTCGGGCTTCAGCTCCTTCACCGCGCCGCGCCAATTCGACCGAGGCAAATCCTGCACGTGCCCGAAGGGAAGAGGGCCAACCGTGTTGAACCACCATGGATTTTCGGTCCATAACCCATAGAGTTGATGTCCCCGTTCTTCCAGTGCCAACACTCGATCTGGATTAAACGCAAGTTCACCAACCAGAAGAATCTTCAGACCATCGGGCGCTAAGGGCCTGGCGGGCCGATTCCGGAAGCGCGCATAAATTGCGTTCTCATCTACATAGCTGCCGCTCGAAGAATGGAACCGCATCGGATGTCTGACCTGATACCGAGACCGGTACGGATTCAGACCACCACCCAGGTTCTCCCGAACCACCTTATGATGCTGGTGAGGATGAGCCACCCATTCGCAACTGACGTCCCTTGTGCTTACAAAATGGCCGGCCGTTCGCAGCCGTGACCAGAATAAGCGCTCCAAGTCATCACTTACAAGTTCCTGGCGCTCGATCCATCGCTCTTCTGTTCTCCGGTGCATCACTTGAACAAGCTGTAGCGCCAACTCCGGTATCTGGCCAAGCTTCGTGCGCCTTTGATAGCAACGCATCCCGGCGTAGGCGAGGAAGGCAGCCTGATCAGCAACGAGGGAAGCGAGAAGTGAGGCCAAGTGGTGGGGATAATAGATGTCATCGGAGGGTAAGTACGCGATGTATGCCCTTTGGCATGCGACATAGCCAAATTCAAGGCACGACCGAACCCGCCGTTTTCTTCGAGCCGCCAAGAACGGATGCGGGGATCTGCACTGTATTCAGCGAGTACCGTCGGTGTGTCGTCCGAAGAACCGTCATCCACAACCAGCAATTCCCAATTCGCATGGGTCTGCGCGAACAAACTGGTCAGAGCCCGCCGCAAGAACGCAGCTTGATTAAAGGTGGGCATCAAGACCGAAATGAGGGGATTAGCAGTCTCGTGGACGATTGAATTTGATGATGGATAGTAGGTAGGACCCCGGGCCACGTTC
>JBJMGJ010000205.1:0-9198 GCA_045807965.1 Bryobacteraceae bacterium
CCCGCGGTGACGCGCGCCGTCGAACAACTCTCGTCTCAGACCAGATAAGCATATAATGCTCGGCCGACTTCGTCTGGGCCCGGCCAATGTTCGTGGCAGACAGTTCCCCGAGCCGGCACACCCATTCCGCAATGAGTTCCAGCGGGATCGAGACCGCATCATCCATTCGCGGGCTTTCCGACGCCTCGAAGGCAAAACTCAGGTATTCGCAACCGGTCTATGCGATCACTTTCGTAATCGACTTACCCATTCCATCGAGGTGGCCCAAGTCGCTCGGACCGTCTGTTCCGCGCTGGATTTAAACGAGGAGTACACAGAAGCACTCGCGCTGGCCCATGATCTGGGTCATCCTCCGTTTGCGCATGTAGGAGAACGGGAGCTGGACCGGCAGATGCGGCGCTTCGGCAGCTCGTTCGAGCACAACCGGCATGCGCTTCGCATTGTGGATCAGCTTGAACGACGGTACGCCCGCTTCGACGGTCTAAACCTGACGTTTGAAGTCCGCGAAGGCATCGTGAAACACTCACGTGAGCTTCCCGCCGACGTTGAGCCCGAGCTGAAAGATCTGCTTCCTGGCCAGCGCCCGCCACTTGAGGCGCAGATTATCGACCTTGCCGACGAGATCGCTTACAACACGGCCGATATCGATGACTCATTCTCGACCGGGCTGTTTTCGATGGAGCAGATTGGGGAATCGATTCCAATCTTTTCCGAATTGGCGGAAGCAGCAGAGACTCAATTTCCGGGTGCGCCGGAGCATATCCGGTTTTGGGAGATCCAGCGCCATCTCATGAATTTGCTGGTCAGCGGACTCGTGGAAGGCACAGCGCAGGCGGCCAACGCCGCCGGGGTGGAAACGGTCGCCGATGTTAGAGCACTCGATTTCCGCCTGGCAAAGATGACGCCCGAAGCAGGCGAGATCAATCGTCAGATGAGGTCTCTGCTTGTCGATCGGGTCTATTCGTACGCTCGGCTGATTGAAGACCGCAGTGCAGCCGTCGATAAGCTGCGCTTGCTTTTCGAATACTTCATCGAACACCCGGAACGGATGGCATCGGGACACCGCGAACGACTGGAAGAGGCACCCGTCCACCGAGTTGTGTGTGACTACGTGGCGGGAATGACCGATTCTTATCTGCTGCGGCTCCACAAAGAACTCGTCCAACTCGCTTAATCGCGGGTTTGGATATGCGAAAGCTCGGCCGACCGGACTACGTACAATTTCTCGATTTGGCGGCAGATCTCCCCAGCGACACGCTCGGGAGATTCTTCATCTTCCACAACGACTTCAACCTTGATGTAAAGGTCCACTCTCTGCATCGGCTCTCTTCGATGATAGCGAGGCCGCAATTCGCCGGGCCAACTGCGACCATAGCGCGCCGCCGCAGCTCAGTCACAGATCGGACAAATAACGTAAAGCAGTGATTTCGTTAAAAAAAGGCACATGTTCCTCGTTCCAGTCCGTGTCCGCTGTGGTTCAGTCTTAACCGAAAGTCGATAACTTCCCACTTCCTCCGATCGGAGGAAATGATTCCCTTCGACTCCAGATTTCGTACGAACAAGGAGGAAAGCCGATGGTGCGCATTCTCGCACTGTTTCTCTCGGTCTGCTTCGGGCTAGCCGCCCAGACCGTCAACATCAATGTTCCAGCGGTGAACAGCAAAGGAAGCCAGGTCTCCGTTGGCCAGGTGTTCATCAGCTGGCACTCGTTCCTGGATAATTCCGGAAAGTTGGTCCAGGGCTCGCAAAAGACGATACCTGTGGTCAACGGCATGATCTCCACTTCTTTGGTGCCCTCGGACACCGCGGGTTACGTGTACAACGTCCTCCTGATGAGCGGAGGTGAGGCGTCCAATTCGACTTGGCGCGTGCCGGCGGGCAGCGCCGTCACTCAGCTTTCGCAGCTGGTTGCGCCCCCGGCAGTATCGCCTACCGGGTACGATCCGGCCGGCGCCGCAACGGCCGCCGTCGCGTCAATTCCCAATGCCAGCGCCACGAGCACCGGCTTACTCTCAAAAAACGATTGGGTGACCTTCAACGGTAAACAATCTCCACTGGGTTTTACGCCTGTGAATCCCGCCAATAACCTAAGCGAGTACACTGCCAATGCGGCCACCGTTCGAACTAATCTCGGGCTCGGTTCCGCCAGCACGCGTCCTGTGTCGGACTTTGATGCGGCCGGAGCAGCGGCAGCGGCTCAGGCGGCCGCGATTGCAGCCAGTGATCCCTCAGGAGCAGCGGCGACGGCACAGTCTAACGCGCTAGCCGCAAGCGTGCAGAAAACTGCCGTTGGTCCGAATCAGCTTCTCGGCATTACGTCCGCCGGAGCGCCTTTCGTTGATCTTTCCGACCCGGTGTTATCCACCTGGTTCTCAGCTCTTCGCAGTGCCAACACGCAGGCGGTGAACATTGCAATTATCGGCGACTCCATCGCGCAGGGTCTCGGCACGGTCAGCAACGGCGGGAAGTTCTACAACTCTTGGGCTCAACAACTCGCGCTTCACCTCCACACTTTGTTCGGTAATGGCGGATCGGGAATCATTCCTGTGTACTACGGCGTAGGCGCGTGGACGCAGACGGGAACCTGGGCGGAGGGCGGCTCGAATCTTGGCCCGCTACAAAGCGGGCTGAGCTCGTTCAATCACCTTTACTCGGCCACCGGCACTTCGAATGGCTTGGCGCTCATGGCGATGGACGGGGACAAGGTCAACGTTTATACACAGAGCGCGCCGGACAGCGGCGCTTGCACAGTATCGATTGACGGAACTGTTGCGGGCGCCACTCCCGCCACCACATCCGCCACGCTGCAGGCCGTCAAGACGACGTTTCCCGCCAGTGCGTTCGGAAGCCACGCACTGACGATCACGCCGACGGCGACCGGGAAATGCTACGTCTATGGGGCGGAATGGACCATCGGCTCGACTGGTGTCCGTGTACACAACCTTGCCGTTGCCGGAGCAAGAAGCGAAGCTTTTGGATCGGCTCCCGGTACTCAGAATGCGTTCTTAAACGTCGTCCCTGGCGGGATTCAACTGGCCATTGTGTCTCTCGGCGTGAACGATTTCCATGCAGGCAACAACGAAGCTCTGTCGACCTACAGCTCGAACATGCAAAACCTGCTGACCTATGTGCAGGGCCTTTCATCGCCTTCGCCTTCGGTGCTCATCCTCGACGAGAATCAACCCAATACGGTGAATCAAACACCCGCCGTCAATGCTCAATTCACGTGGTCGCAGTTAGTCTCAACCGAGCAGTCCCTCGCCGTTTCGAATAACGCAGCGTTCATTTCGATGAGCGAGCTGTGGGGTTCGTATACTTCGGCGAACACACTCGGCCTGATGGCTTCGGACGGTGTTCATCCGAGCGACAAGGGCCACCTTTACTACAACTATGTCCTGGAGCATCGGCTTCTCAAGGGCTCTCCTCCGCTGCTTATGGGCGACACCGGCGCCGGGAACATGGCCACGCAGTATTCGCAGTTCCTGAGCCCAAACTCGACGTTCGGCGGCGTCCCCGGGCACTACAACACTGCATTCGGTGTCAAGGCCGGCTACGCTCAAACGGGGGATAAAAACACCTTCTTCGGCAACGGCGCCGGACAAGGCTTTACGACCGGTTCGAACAATACAGCGTTGGGTGCGTTTGCCTGCCAATCACCTACTCTGACCGGCAGCTATCTGACTTGTCTTGGCGCTGGCGCCCAGATGGCCAGCGGTATGAGCAACGCAGCGCAAATCGGCCCGGGAACAAACACTGTGAACGGTACATTCCAGTGGTGGGGATGGAATATGGCGGATGCTTATGGCAACCTCAACACCAACCTGGTGAAACGAAGTGTCGGCACCGCAATCACTTCGGCGGCTACCATTGCGCCGACAAGCGGGATCACGCACATCACAGGTACGAACGCCATTTCGAGCATAACGGTTCCGAGCATCACGGTGAGCGGAACCGGTTTTACGGGATGTCTGGTTCTGATTCCAGACGGAGCTTGGACGACAACCGCAACCGGAAATATCGCCGCTGCTTCCACCGCAGTCGTAGGAAAACAGATGGAGATGTGCTACGACGGTTCGAAGTGGTATCCGAACTACTAAAGCAAGCTGTCACCCTCACGCTTTAGCGTGAGCTGAGAGATCTGCTCAGGCAGTCGCCGTTGATAATAATTCATAGCGAATGCCTGAGCCGGTTCTCTGTAAGATCTGTCAAAAGCGCCGCGCCCGCCGTTTCTGTCCCGCAGTAAACGGCGACATCTGCACACTCTGCTGCGGATCCGAGCGTGAAGTCTCCCTCACCTGTCCTCTCAGCTGCGAGTATCTGCAAGAAGCTCACAAACGGGAAAAGCCCGTTCCGGTTCCAATTGAACAACTCAGCAATCCCGAGATTCGCGTCACTGATGAATTCCTTCGTGAGCACGAAGAGCTTTTGCTTTTCTCCATTTATTCGCTTGTCGAAGGCGCTCTACGCACTTCTGGTGCAAACGATCACGACCTCATGGCCGTTCTCGAAGCTTCTATCCAGACACATCGGACCCTGGAATCCGGTCTCGTCTACGAGACGCGTCCAGAAAGCGTCGTCGCACTTAACATCCACCGTCTCTTCACCGCCTCCCTCACCGATTACCAGAAAGAGCGGAAAGAGCGCGAGAATGCTCCTCAGCTCAGGAACTCCGAAATCTTAGCGATTCTGGTTTTTCTGCATAGGCTCGGGCAGCAGAACCAGAACGGAAAGCCGCGCGGCCGCTTGTTCCTGGACCTCTTGCGCCACATGACGCCCGAGCGGGAGCGAGTCCCCGAGCAAAGGTCGAGCATCATCATATAGGTAGAGGTGAAACGCTGAAGGCAAGACTACTCGGCCAGACGGAACTTGCGCCCGAGGTCCATCATTTTGAATTCGAAGCCGTCGACCGCGAGAAACTGACGTTTACGCCAGGGCAGTTTGTATCCGTAGTGGATAAGAAGGGCGCCAAGGAGATCACCCGCGCCTACTCCATTGCGTCTCCCCGCAACGGAAATCGGTTCGCGCTCTGTTTGAATCGCGTTCCGGATGGCCTCGTCTCTCCCCATCTGTTCGACCTCCAACCGGGCGACGAGATCGAATTCAACGAGCCACTCGGTTACTTTACTCTGCGTCATCCTGGTCACCGGGCGGTCTTCGTCGCTACAGGCACGGGTATTGCACCATTCCGCTCGATGCTGCTAGACCACTTACCTCGAACACGTCCGGAAGTCACCCTGTTATTCGGAGTGCGCTATGCGGAAGGACTGCTTTACCGGGACGAGTTCCAAAAGCTCGCTCAGCAATATCCGACCTTCAAGTTCATGCCCACAGTCACTCGCCCGGACAGTTCGTGGACTGGCAGAACCGGCCGCGTGCAAGCTCATCTTGACGAAGCTTTAGCGTTGCGAACGCCGGAAGAGCTCGACACGGTGGAAGTCTACATCTGCGGATTGCAGGAGATGGTGGACGATGTGCGCGCCAATCTGAAGAGGCGGGGACTCGGGCGCAAACAGATTATCTATGAGAAGTACGACTAAACCACGATCCGCGTGAGTTGTGTAAGCGGGTAAATTTCTTTCGCTTGGGCAAGAGTGGGGAGCGTGATGCCCGGGAGCTTCGCAGCGGCCGTGCCGGCTGCAACTCCCCACCGCAGTGCGTCCCCGAACGATTCTCCGTTTTGCAAAGCCCAGACGATCGCTGCCGACATCGCGTCTCCCGCTCCAATCGGAGAGACAGCTTCGATCGGGGGCGGTATCACCTCCAGGACGCCTTCCGTTGACGTCGAGGCGATCACACCGCGACTGCCTAGCGAAAGGACAACTGACTTCGGCCCCAGTTCCTTGATATGGCGGACCGCATCGATGAGCTGAGAGCGCGTAATCAGCGCAGTGTTCAGCAAGCGCTCCGCTTCCGACTGATTCGGCTTAACGATCGTCGGCTGCGCTTCTAAACCATGCAAGAGTGCGTCGCCATCGGTATCGAGCAAAGTTTCGACGCCGTGTTTCTCGGCAAGTCGGATCAATTTGGTGTAAAGATGCGAGTCTACGCCGGGCGGCAGACTTCCGCACAGCATTAACCAGGACGAATCGGGAAGCAGCTTTTCCACGGTTTTGACGATCCGGTTTTGTTCCAGGTTCGAGAGCGTCGGTCCGAGTTCGTTGAGCTTGACCGAGAGGCCCTGACGGTCAGAGATCGTGAGGTTAATTCGAATGTTACTCCGAATTTTTACGATCTCTTTCGGGAAACTGTCTTCGCCAAGCTGCTCTTCGAACTTTCTACCTACGTCTCTGCCGGAGGTCGTAATTGCGGTATTTTGAGCACCAAAGCTGGTAAGAACACGGGAAGCATTGATTCCACGGCCTCCCGCAGCTTCGGTTGTAGACAGGATATACGCCCTGTCTTCGAAAACGAGCCGGTCTACAGTAACAATCCGGTCGAGCGCCGGGTTCACCGTCAAAGTCAGGATCGATTTACTCATTCGACTCGGAATTAGAGTACCAATGGCGCGCGGTTTTGACGGCAAGATTTAACCATCAACAAACTCGCGACGATGAAAGGACTATCGGCGGCGAGCAGAAAGTTTCGCGCCCAGAATACCCCCGAGACCCGGCAGCATTGTCAGTAAGAGGAATGAGAAGGGCAGCATGATGAGCATCTGTACTAACAGATCATGCTGCGAAAGATCAAGGAGTTTGGCGGTTTGCGGCACTTGTGACCAGGCGGCCCTTAGTTGTTCCCAACCAGCGGGGCTGGCAATGACCAGGGCCGTCATGGCTAACAGCACAGCAGTGACCAGGAAGATCCACAGACCCGTCATCCAGCCAAGCCGGGCTCCAGCGCTGGTACTGAGCGGCTCTTTCAGCCCGCGATGGTAGAGGTAAACGGCGACAAACCCGACCCCGCAGAGAAAGAAAGGAAACAACGGAGCGGCTACCAAGGCTATAGGCAAAAAGCAGACCATGGCTCCGGCCGCGACCAGGAGACTAATCAGTACAGCGCGAGAGTTTCTGAACGAGATGCCGCCAAGCGAGCGAGGGGCGTCGATTGTTTGCGGCTGAAGGGGCTCCTGCACCGGAGATGAGGCCTGCTCGAGCTCGTTCAGGCGACGAGCGTCCTCTTCGAACTGGGGCTTTCCGCACTTATGGCAGAAGCGAGCGCCGTCCACGAGAATAGCGCCGCAGGTACAGCGAGGTTCCACATCTCTATTTTAAGGCGGAACGAACCGATGGAGCTTACAAATCGGAGCTCAGGCAGTCTCGTTTCGTAAAATGAGGTGTTCCCGCCCATGCCAAAACCTAACGTGCTCGTCGTTTCCTCACCGGATCACTACGCGCTGAGAAACCTTGAGCAGATCCGCGATCTAGCGAATGTCGTCATCGGCAACGATGTACCATCACTCGCCAAACATGCCGGTGAAGCCGAGATTGTCGTATACGGAGGCATCGTCGGACGTGCGTTTTCATTTACCGACCTCTGGCCGCTGCTGAAGAACGTCCGGTGGATCCACTCGTTGTCCGCTGGGGTGGAGAAACTCCTGTTTCCTGAGTTGATCGAAAGTCCAGTGGTCGTGACAAACGCACGTGGCGTTTTTAAGCGACCGCTGGCCGAGTTTGCGGTCCTCGGGATTCTCTATTTCTACAAAGAAGTGCGCCGCCTCATCGAAAATCAGCGATCGAAGCATTGGGATGACTTTATGGTCGACCAGCTTCCTGAACGCATCATGGGTGTGGTCGGCTACGGCGAAATCGGGCGGGAATGCGCCGCCCTGGCAAAACCCCTGGGCATGAAGGTCTATGCCATCAGAAGGAATCCGGAGCGCTCGTCAAGTGACGCGCTCCTCGATCGCATATTCCCATCCTCGGCCCTGAACGAGATGCTGTCGCAAGTCGACGTGGTGGTTGCTTCAGCGCCCCTCACCCCGGAAACGCACCACATGCTGAGCGACGCTCAATTCGCCGCCATGAAACCGACGTCGCTCGTGATCAACGTGGGCCGCGGACCTGTGGTAGACGAAGCGGCGCTCATACGGGCATTACAGGACAAGAAGATTGCCGCGGCAGCACTTGACGTCTTTGAACACGAGCCACTGCCGGAGAGCTCGCCACTTTGGGACATGCCGAACGTCCTGATTTCTCCCCATTGCACAGACCGCACGCGCAATCCCGATTGGCTTGATTCGACGGTGCTTGCGTTCATTGAGAATTTCAACCGCTTTATCAAGGGGCAAGAACTTCTGAACGTGGTGGACAAGAAGGCAGGCTACTAACAGTGGTCACTCCGACTGAGATTCGGCAGGCGGTCACGTTCGACGATATTGTTGCGGCGGCAGAACGGATTCAGCCACTCGCCAGGCGGACTCCTGTATTGACCTCCCGGCTCTTCAATGAATCGGCGGGTTCGCAAGCGTTTTTCAAATGCGAAAACTTACAGCGCGGCGGCGCCTTCAAGATTCGCGGCGCTGCGAATTTTCTCCTTTCGTTAGATCCGGAAGACCGGAAACGTGGTGTCGTCACCTTCTCTTCCGGTAATCACGCCCAAGCGGTCGCCATTGCTTCGGCTTATCTGGGCGTCACTGCCACAATCGTCATGCCGACAGACGCGCCAAAGGCCAAGGTGGACTCAACCAGGGCATACGGCCCGAACATCGTATTCTTCGACCGCCAGAGGGAAAGCCGCGAGGAGATCGCCGCCCGTATCGCACAAGAGACCGGCGCGGTTGTTCTTCCTTCGTACGACCATCCCTGGATCATTGCCGGGCAGGGCACAGCGGCGCTTGAGTTGTTGCGTGAACATCCGGACCTGGAAGCAATAGCCGTTCCTCTGGGAGGGGGCGGGCTGCTCTCCGGCACCCTCATCGCAGCATCGGAACTGAGGCCCGACATCAAGGTGTTTGGGGTCGAGCCCGAGTTGGCCAACGACTGGTATCAAAGCGTGCAACGGGGAGAACGAATCGAGATTGCTCCGCCCCCGACCATTGCAGACGGCCTACGCACACCGATTCCTGGCAAGATCACGTTTCCCATTGTTCAGAAACTGGTCGATAGCGTTCTGACCGTCACCGAAGAGGAAATAAAAGCGACTGTGCGCTTCCTTTTGTCGCGGATGAAGATCCTCGCCGAACCGAGCGGGGCTGTGGCTGCTGCGGCGGTACTTCACCGTAAGCTCTCCCCCGAGTTCCAGTCGGTGGGCATCTTAATC
>JBJMGJ010000206.1:0-7754 GCA_045807965.1 Bryobacteraceae bacterium
GATGAAGATGCAGTCGTAAGACACATCGTTCGAATAGGCCGTGATCGTTGGTAAGGAATCGGTCAGCGCCATGATGCGGAACCGGGCATCCCGGTTATAGCTGGCGCCCTTCACCATGTCGGTCACGAAATGTGAGGCCGTGGACGCGCTGCCTCCATTGCCGCAGGTAAATACGTGGCGCTGTTTGTCCCGGGCTTCTTTGAGCAGGTCGATAGCCCGGCTTACCGCGTCCAGGTCTACCCCGCCAATGGTCTCCAGGAGCTTCGTTCGATAGTCCAGCGCGAATTGGGCCGAGGATGTCGGGGTGATTGTCTGGGTGCTCATAGTCTTACCTTATATTTGACCAGAATCAGCAATCGGGTGGTAGAGAGGGCGCGCATCAAACCGGAAACGTCTCCCGACGGACTGCTTCGGGGAATTCAGCTTTTTCCCGTTCAGTGAGACCATAAGGGTTGGTTCAATTGAGTAACGGATGAGCGAACTCGACCAGACGAAAACATCTTCAAACAAGAAGGCCATCTATTGGGTCATTGCACTGATCCTTGCCGGCATCCTCCTGTATTTCTCGCTTCGCGGGATCGATTGGGCGGAAGTTTGGCGGATTGTTTCTCGAGCGTATCTCCCGTATGTTGTTCTGGCTCTGCTGATTTCGACGTTTTCGCTGTTTCTGCGCGCATTTCGATGGCGAATCCTGCTGCAGGCGCAAGCTCCGGTTCCGGTCAGTACTGCGTACTGGGCGACGTCGGCTGGTTACTTCGGCAACAACTTTCTCCCCGCCCGCGCGGGAGAGCTGGTGCGAACCATGGTGGTGAGTTCGGCTACCGGGCTCGGAAAGACGTTCGTGTTGACGACGGCTCTGACGGAACGCCTTGCGGACGCGATTGCGCTTGTACTGATCAGTTCAATCGTGCTGTTAACGCTCCCGTACCGACCAGGGTGGTTCGATAACGCCGCGCGCCCGTTTGCCATTCTCGGGTTTGGCGGCGCTTTAGCAATCTTGATCGTGCCAAAACTCGAGAAGGTGTGGCACGGGATCGTGATGCGGTTGCCCATCCCGAAAGCGATTGGAGACAAGCTGGCGGACACGTTAACCCACGTTCACGCAGGGTTGCGAGCATTTCACGACTGGACCCGTCTGCTTGGGTTCTTATCGCTGACCCTGGTGATCTGGTTTTCCGATGCCGCGAGCGCGCTGATCGGGATGCGGGCGTTGGGGATGAGTACCACGCTGGCTGTTGCGCTTTTGCTGATTACGGGTCTGGGCCTGGGAAGCGCACTTCCCTCCACTCCCGGATACGTTGGCATCTACCAGTTCGTTGCGGTGGGGGTGCTGGTACCATTTGGGTTTTCGAAGACGAATGCTATTGCGTATATTCTTCTCGCGCAGGCGATGCAGTACGTGTACATTACGTTCTGGGGATTGATCGCCTTTGCTCGTACACGCGGGATGAGTTTCCGGTCACGCGCGGTGGGCAGGCAAGCTTCGACCCTGGAAGCGAAAGAGATCATAGACTAGATCGCAGCGCGTTCGGCACGTATTGAACCGCGGACGGTGTAGACGGTCTCCTAAGAACCGCTGCTTTCCTCAACCCTGGCTTGAGGACCAGTCGCGCTCACACGCGTTTCCTTCCACAGCTTTTGGGCGGGGAGGAAAAACACGGCCGTCGCGCAGAGGGCCGCGGCCACGAGCACGAGAAAGGCACGAATCACGCCCGTGATTCTCTTCACCGCACTGCTTTCGGGAACGAGTAAGTCCAGCAGCGCCGCACCGTAGAAGCAACCCTGGGCTGTTGCCGCGAGGATCATGAGCGCATGGGGCAAGAAGAACGTCGAAATGAGCGCGGCCAACATCGCGAATGGCAGCAGAAGCCGGCCGAGCTTATGGGACAGAAAGTGAATGAACCTTCGATTGCCGGGCCAAAGTAGTTGGGGAAATCTGGCGAGAATCTGGTAAATTCCTGCTTGTGTTCTTACCTTGCGCCGGAACTCCGATTGGAGTGATGTCGGGAAATCGTAAGCCTTGGCGTCGTCCTCAAAGAAGATTCTGTGGCCTTTGAAGGCAGCGACAAATGGGAGATACACATCGTCCAGCAGGATGTCGGCAGGTATGGACTCCTTCAGGCTTGCCCGAATCGCGTAGATCGCTCCCGTCGCCCCTAACATCGCGTCAATGCGGTTCAGATTGCGGCGGATCCACTTCTCGTACTTCCAATACAGTCCGGTGTTGTATTCTTCCAGGCTTTCGCCTTCGCGAATGACAAGCTCGCCCGTGACGACGCCAACGCTAGGGTCCGCAAAACAACTCACGAGCTTCGAGATAGCGCCGCGTTCAAACAGTTGACGAACATCGGTGAGAACGATGATTTCACCTCTGACGGCGTTCAACCCTTGACTCACCGCGATTGCCTTTCCCCCGGGAGGCAATGAGAGCAGGCGCACTCGAGCGTCCCCAAAATGGCTGACAACGGCCTCCGTCTGGTCGGTCGAACCGTCTGAAACCACGAGAACGTCAACGAGATTTCCAGGGTAGTCTGATGCGAGAAGGGAACGAAGCTTCGCCTCGATCCAGCGCTCGCCGTTTTTGACGGGAATCAGAATGGATATCCGAACAGCATGCAATTGCCTCCGGATCGGCTTCGGGAAAAGCTTGGCGTACAACGAAAGAAGAAGCGGATATCCGATCAGTACGTAAAGAACAAATGCGACAACGGCGAAGAAGACAAGCGCGCCTACACTCATGCGCTGTGTAAGGCTGCCGAATTCGTTGTTGAGGGCAATGCCCGCTCGAACTTCCTCGTCACTTGCTCCCAGGAAAAATTCTCAAGCACAAGCCGCTTTGCCTTTTCAGCTAAGCTCTGACGGACCGCCGCCTTCTCGAGAAGTTCGAGGCAGTGTTGAGCAAATGTTCCGGCTGTATCCCCGATGCGGATGGTAGCGCCGTCCTGAACCGGAAGCCCTTCGGCCCCGATCGTGGTGGACACAACAGGCGCGCCGGCGGCCATGGCTTCGAAAATCTTGAGCCGTGTTCCGCCCCCGATGCGAAGGGGAACAATTGACACCGTGGATTGCCAGAGATACGGTCGAACATCGGGAACCGTTCCGGTGACCGTGATTCCCGGAGTTTTTGCTGCTTCGAGAATGGACGGAGGCGGAGTACGACCTACGATTGCGACCGTGCACCCCGGCCTTTTAGCTTGAATGAGGGGAAACACTTCGCTTAAGAACCAGCGCATCCCATCAATGTTAGGCATCCAGTCCATAGAGCCGACGAAAACAAGGTCGTGCACTTGCGAAGCAGATTGCGGCTTCTCGAAATAGTCCACGTCAACTCCCGTGGGAACCGACGAAATCCTGTCGACTCCGAAACGGGAGCGCATCATCTCTTCATCAACATCGGAAACGGCGATAATGTGGGCCACGGCGCGGCAAACATCACCTTCCCAATTCAGCATCTTCCTGGCTTGCCCAGCGAAGTAAGCGCGGTGGGCGAGGGTCCTGCCACTCTTGGCGTGGCGCTCCCAGATCATCGACTCGACATTGTGCTGAAACAGCGTCCATGAGCTCAGGTCATCAATGTTGATGGCCGGAAACAGGAAATCGCAGATCTTGGCGTCGAATTTGTGTTCACTCGTGACCTTGCGGATTGCCTCTCGCATTGGTCCGGAGCGATACCGCATGCCGGCTACCGGGATTGGCGAGACCAGCCCTCCCGCAAGCTGCAGCGCGAACGCTGGCGAAGTCTTCGGCACGACCTTGTGCGCAACGGGGTACGCGTACGAACAATATTCAGAGCTGCGCCGCAAACCCTCCGGGTTGGCCGGATCGTCGAAGGCAAGGTAATGGACTTCGTGGTTCTTATGAAGCTGGCGAACCGTCTCGAGCGTCCGTATCTGGCCGCCGCGAGTGGTTGGATGCAGGAAGTCGGTTTTGACCCAAAGAATTTTCACGCGGTCACCCCTGCCGGTGCGCTGGCCAGGAGCCCGTCCCAGTATTCGTCTTGTCGCCCGGCGAACATCATCTCACCCCAGACCTGTAGATTCAACAACCGCCACAGCCGGTCCGTTGCGTCTTCCACGCCGCCGCGTTGCTTGGCAACAAGCTCCTCGACGTAGTTTAAGTTCACATACTCCGACAGGAACGATTTGGGCCGCAGGAGAAGCGAGATAACGGAGTCGTTCTCCTTGTCCCGGAACCACTGGCGCAACGGCGTAGGAAAGCCCATCTTCTTGCGATAGATGATGTCATGAGGCAGCAGATCTTCGGCCGCCTTTTTCATGATGTATTTGCCTGACTTGTTCCGGATCTTCAAATTGTCGGGAACCCGCGCGGCAAACTCTACAAACGTGTGATCCAGGAAGGGTACTCTGCTCTCGATGGAACACGCCATGCTCATCTGATCCTGTTTCATCAGCAGTTCGACGAGGTAAGTCTTCGCATCGGCGTAGAGCATCTGAGAAACCGTCGACCCTGTTCGGGAGTTCCAGTAATCGAGATAGGACTGGTAAGGATTCGAGTTGCTTCGCTTCAGAAGCATCGCATCGCGTTCTGAACCGGAGAATGCGCCGTAGAAGTTATCGAGTTGTAGCGACTCGACGGAAGCATCTCTCCCAAGAAACGTGTGTTGCAGCTTTCTCCGCAGGTCGCGCGAGATGAGGGTGGAAGAGTCGATCGCGTTACGCACGCCACTACGCAACAACACTGGGACCGCCTCATAGAGGTCCGCCCACCGGCGATTGAAAAGGTAGTGCTGGTACCGGTGATATCCGGCGAACAGTTCATCGCTGCCCTCGCCTGTTAAGACGACCGTGACATGTTCGGCCGCAAGTCGCGATACGAAATAGAGGGAAACGCTGGAAGGCCAGGCAATCGGTTCGTCTTCGTGCCAGATCAGACGGGGGAGAGCGTTGAAGAAATCCTCTGAGCTGATGACGATCTCGTGATGATCAGTGCCAATTGCCTCCGAGACTTGGCGCGCGTAGGCCAACTCGCTGTAAGCCTCTTCGCGATATCCGACGGCAAAGGTCTTAACAGGCTCAGACCGCATGCGCTTCATGAGCGCCGCAATAACACTCGAATCAAGGCCGCCGCTCAGAAACATGCCCAAAGGCACATCGCTCATCAGCCGCATGCGGACGGTTTCTTCCAACCGCTCGCGGCATTCGCGGATCCATTCCTCATCTGACTTTCGTTCGGCGGAACCGGGCGCGGGAACGTCCCAGTACTGCCGGATGCTCAGTGACCCGGAACGCGCGTCGAGAGTCAGCGTGTGTCCCGGCATCAGCTTGCGAATACCGCGATAGAACGTCTGATCGCTGCTGACGTAACCAAATGTCAGGTATTCGGGCAACAGCTCTTCCGCGAACGAGGACCGAATCTCGGGATGTCGCAGCAGAGCTTTAATTTCCGACGCGAACGCGAAGATCCGGTCATTATGAAAGTAATAGAGCGGCTTGATCCCGAGGCGATCGCGAGCACAGAACAGTTTCTGACGGTTGCTGTCCCATAGGGCAAAAGCGAACATGCCACGGAACTTCTCGACGCAGGCGGAACCATATTGCTCATATGCGTGAATGATGGTTTCGGTGTCGCAGCGGCTAACGTATCGATGCCCGGCGCTCTCAAGCGCGGGACGAATCGATGCGTGGTTGAAGATCTCGCCGTTGTAGGTAATCCAAAGGGAGCCGTCCTCGTTGAACATGGGTTGATGCCCGCCGGCAACGTCGATGATGCTGAGCCGCCGGTGACCCAGGAATGCCGTTCCATCCTCGTGGATGCCGTGTCCATCGGGACCGCGGTGCTGGATGGCCTCCATCATGTGCCGCAGGTCGGCGGACGAGCCCGCAACCGGCTTAAGTTTTACAAACCCGCTAATTCCACACATTGAGCCAGATCCTTAGAATGAAGATCGTTTCGCAAAGTAGTTGTTCGTAAGGCCATGACGAAAACGGCGTGGTCGCGGCTGTCGCGGACGGTCGATGGTATCGAGATGGACGCCGGGGCGCCGCGCGGGAAGCTGCGCGGAAACTGGATGCCCTACAATGGCCGAAGCCGTTGATTGTTCCTGGACGAGACCAATCGCGACCGCTAGAGCGAAGAACGTTGCGAGAATGTGCGTGTATCCGACGCTCAGGAAGAATATCCCCGCAAACAGAGCGCCCGACGAATAGAGCAGGTAACGCGCACAGGCATGGAGCCCCGGATCGCTGGTTGCACTGTCGCGGTAACTCCGATAGGTGTAGCGGAAGGACAATGCGAGCGTGGCGGCAAAGAAGAAGAACCCGGGCAAGCCGGTCTCACTTGAGATCTGGGTGTACGTGTTGTGCGACACAAGGCTCTCGCCACCCGCGCCGGTGGCGGCTTTTCGTTCATCCCAGCTCACAAACGAGAAATCTCCGGGGCCGACGCCGAAGATCGGATGACGAAGAGTCATCTGCAGGCTCTGGATCAGAAGCGCTCGGCGTTCCTCACTCGAGGCTACGTCCGCGCCCAGCCGGCGGCTAGTGGCTTTGTCGTACTCACCTTCGTGGGAAAAGAACGTCATGTAACGTGCCTTGAGGTAGTCGGGGAGGAGAACGGAGGATGCGGCGAGCGCAATCACCGCTCCCACCAGGATCATGACTTTTTGATTGCCCTTCGCGAAAACAAAGGCAACCAACAAAAGGACCATTATGGCAAGAAGACCGGAGCGTGACCCGGCACGGGCAAATGCCGCGTAAAGCGGAATCGTTGCTAACAGGAACGCGATTTTCTTCAGGCCGGATGCACGGCTCGCCTTGAACCACCAGAACGGCAAACCCGCCACCATGGTGAGCGCAAATTCATTCGGGTCGCCCAGTGTTCCGCCGGGTAGAGCCACGCGCCCCTGAACGTTGACGCCGATATAGAAGCTCAGGAGGGCAGCCGTCAAGGTTGCATAGGCGTACGCGCCTCCGATCTTCCGCCAGTCGTCGACGGAGCGAACCATCTGGACGATGATGAGAAAAATCGCAAACGATTGTAACTGCCACTGAACGTAGGGGACGCTGCCGGCGCGCCAATAACTGAACGGAAAGCAGACGACTACCCAAACCGTAAACGCCAGAAAGTACTTCGAGATGTTCGAAGACATCGCATGCTTCAGGTTTCCTCCGGCGAGAGTCATGATGATCAGCAGGACCAGCATGATCATCGGGATATGCAGAAACCAGATGGGCGATACGTCCAGGGCGCGCCCGGTAACCAGATAAACGTAAAATGCGAGTAGGTTCAGACCCAGCTTGCCTTGTGAGTTACCCTGAGCGAGGGATGGGGGCGGATTGAAAGCCGGGGAGGAACGCGGTCGCGTTCCCGGCTGTGGACCGGCGTAAGTACTCATGATTCTTTCAGAGCGAAGAAGTCTGGCTTGAGCAACTCACAGACCATGCTCATGACTGGGCATGTGTAGGCAAACTCGGTCAGTCTCAACGAAAGTACACAGCCGTTTCAGCCATTGTCGCATGATCTGGAGTGGGGCCGGAACGTGCTTTCTCCCTATACTTCTCACTATCGGCGACTTTGGTCCTGAAACTAACGTCCGTCGATGGTCAGAAAATTCTGAGCTAACAAGCAGGCTGAACTACTACTATGCGTTCGTTTGCGGAGATATCATTCCGCGCTCGCCAGGAAGCGGCAAATCTGTTCCTTCTCGCCACACAGCCACGGTTTTCCGGCGCGGAGCGAGGAACTCTTCACCTTCCGAATCCCGTCAGCATCGCCGATGCGCTGCGCGGTTCCGA
>JBJMGJ010000207.1:0-2047 GCA_045807965.1 Bryobacteraceae bacterium
GGACACCTCGGGTCGCTCTTGGAAGCGGGAGAAGAGCGCATGCTGTGGGGCTTCACGATGACGCTGGGCTACAGCCGCATGGTGATGGCGGAAGCCGCCACGGATCAGAAACTGGGGACGCTGTTGCGCATGCACGAAGCGGCTTTTCAACAGTGGGGCAGCGTGCCGGAAGAGATTCTCTATGACCGAATGAAAACTGTTTGGACCGGCACGGACGAACGCGGCGAGATCGTATGGAACGCTGTGTTTCTGGACTTCGCCCGCTATTGGGGATTCACGCCGCGGCTGTGCCGCCCTTACCGGGCGCAGACGAAAGGCAAAGTGGAATCGGGCGTGAAGTATCTGCGCCGAAACTTTCTGTGCGGTTTGCAGGGCCGCGAGCCGTCCAACTTGGTCGATCTCAACGCGGAGTTACGCCGTTGGGTATCGGAAGTCGCCAACCAACGCGTGCATGGAACGACTCGCGAACAGGTGTTGATTCGCTGGGACGAAGATCAGTTCAGTATGCAGCCGGTGAACGGCCGTCTGCCTTACCCGTACGCCGATGACGAGCAACGCAAGGTAGCGCGAGATGCCTATGTTTCCTGGCAGGGCAGCCGCTATTCGGTTCCCTGGCGCTATGCGGGCAAAGAGGTCTGGGTTCGCGAGCAAGGCCGCGATGTAGAAGTGCGCTGCGGTGCTGAACTCATTGCCAGACACGCGCCAGCGGTAAGACGCCATCAGGTGGTCACTCGAAGCGAGCATCACGAAGGCATCCCGCTCGGCAACAAGCAAACCGGCAAAGTGCTCATCCACATTCAACAGAGCGCTCCCGTGGTGGAGCGGCGTTCCCTGGATGCTTATGAGAGTTTAGCGGCGGGAGGTGGGCGATGACGCTGGAACGGCTGCGAACCACGCTGGCAGCATTAAGCCTGACTGCCATTGATGCCCGGCTGGAAGCTCTACTCGAAAGCGCCTCGAAGAAGGAACCGGCCTACGCCGACTTCCTGCTCGAAGTGATGAGCGCGGAAGCCGAGGCACGGCGGCAGCGCTATCTCAAGACCCGGTTACAACTGGCGCATCTGCCGTACGTGAAGACATTCGATCAGTTCGACTTTGCTTTTCAACCCTCCATCGACGAGCGGCAGATTCGCGAGCTGCGCACGCTTCGATTCGTCCACGAAGCATCGAATGTCATTTTGCTGGGGCCGCCCGGCGTGGGCAAGACTCATCTGGCAGTGGCGCTGGCGGAAGCCGCTATTCAATCCGGCCAGGCTGCGTATTTCATGACGGCGCACGAACTGGTCACCGATCTCGGACGCGCGTATAGAGAGGGCCGCCTGGACCGCCGGCTGCGAATCTACCTGCCTCCGAAGGTGTTGATCATCGATGAGATGGGGTATCTGCCGCTGGATGAGTTGGGGGCAACTATTTTCTTCCAACTAGTTAGCGCCCGTTATGAAAGAGGCAGCATCATCCTGACTTCGAACAAAAGCTATGGCGAGTGGGGTTCGATCTTCGGCGACCCGATCATCGCGACCGCGATCCTCGATCGCCTGCTGCATCACTCCACGACGGTGAACATCCGCGGAGAAAGTTATCGGCTCAAAGAGCGACGTAAAGCCGGACTGCTTCCTACGCCGGAAGCGCAGCACGCAGAACCGATTGCTGCCGCTCCGAACAATCGCAGCAAACGTAGCCATTCGGCGTGAGTTTTTGAGGCATGGGCAAATCTATCAATCCGATGTTCAGCTTTACGATTCGGGGCGAGGCCCCTTTCGGCTCCGCCCCGAGTCTCATCGTTTTGATGAGTTTGCAGCCAGCTATTCCTCGGCAGGTTGCACTCCTGCAGTGCCTGCCTCCGCTTCACCGGCTGGATTCTATGTTCCATCTACCAGCCGGAACTGTAAACCACCACTTGACCAGGGCTGGGGAATTTTCAACCGGCAGAACCGGGAATTTTCAACCGGAGTTGACACGCGGTTGGGGAGGAAGGATTTGGGACACTGAAACACGATGACTTCTGCCTGAAGAATCTCGGCTATTTCTTTCGTGCGGTGCCACGCCA
>JBJMGJ010000208.1:0-4857 GCA_045807965.1 Bryobacteraceae bacterium
CAAGTGAAAGCACCCGGCATGCAAACCACGACAGCGGCAAACATCCGGGTCGCAGTAAGCACGGTCACACGGCAGGATTTCACATTGCAAGTAGCTACCAGTTCACAGACAGTGGAAATCCAGGGCGGCAGTCCCGTGGTGGAGACGACAAGCGTTTCGATGGGAGCCGTCGTGGATAACCGGACTGTGCAGGAGGTGCCCTTGAATGGCCGTCACTTTGTGGATCTGGCTCTACTTGTTCCTGGCACTGTAACACCCCCGCAGAACGGCTTTCTTACTGCTCCACTGCGCGGTCAAGGGACCAGCAGTTTCAACTCGGGCGGGGCGCGCGAGGACACCGTTAACTTCATGATCAACGGCGTCAATATGAACGATCTGGCCCAGAATCAGATCACGTTTCAGCCGACCGTCAACACCGTCGATGAGTTCAAAATCGATAACTCGACGTTCAGCGCGGAGTACGGCAGGAACTCGGGCTCCATCGTAAACATTGCGACCCGAGCGGGGACGAATCAATTTCACGGAGAGCTCTACGACTATCTTCGGAACCATGCGTTTGACGCTCGGAACTTTGTAAATCCGATTGGTGTTCCCCAGGCGCCGTTCAAGCGCAATCAATTCGGAGGAGCGGGCGGATTTCCTATCAAAAAAGACAGCACCTTTCTTTTTCTAAGCTTTGAGCAACTGGAGCAGCGGCAGAGTGTGCCACTTTCAACCCCGGTACTTAGCCCGGCGCAGAGAACACAGGCGGCGAATTCAGCGGACCCGATTATCAGGGACCTGCTGCCGCTGATACCGGCGGGGAACAATGCGAGCGGAACTATTTTCAACGGCAATGCAGTCGCTCCGGTGACGATTTACCAAGGTACAGCTAACTTTACCCACAATTTTGGCACCAAAAATCGACTGAATGCGTACTATGCCATGCAGCAGGACCAGCGGAACGAACCGCCCACGACGCAGCTAAATAGTCTGCCGGGTTACGGAGACTCGCGCCATGGCGTGCGCCAGGTGTTGACGATCAACGATACACACACCATCAGCCCGACAGTGGTGAACGAGGCGCGGCTCGGGTTTAATCGGATCAACATTGTATTTGCAGCGGAGAACGCGCTGAATGCATCGACTCTCGGAATCAATACCGGCGTGAACGCGCCCATCGGCTTGCCGCAAATCACGGTGACAGGAGCGTTTGCTTTTGGGGGCATCAACGGCTTTCCACAGGGGCGCGGCGACATTACGATGATCGGATCCGACACCGTGAGCTGGGTACGAGGCAATCACACCATCAGATTCGGTGGCGAGTATCGGGAGACCATCGCGAACAGCTATACGCAAACGCCGGGCACGTTTACCTTTTCGAGCATCGACAATTTTCTCGCCGACCGGGCGAACGCTTTCACTACGAACAGCTCAAACAGGGCGGCGCGCCTGTATACCCCTTCGGCGGGAGCTTTTATTCAGGATGCCTACAAAGTCCGGCCGCGGCTCACTCTGAATCTGGGGTTGCGCTACGACTGGAACGGGACGCCTTACGACACTCGGAACCACTTAGTCCTGTTTGATCCCGCGACGGTTTCGCTGGTCAGAGTCGGGGTAGCCGGCGGACCGCAATACGCATACAATCAAAGCGCGTTGAACTTTCAGCCCCGCGTGGGCTTCGCCTGGGATGCGTTTGGCAACGGGCACACCGTGGTTCGAAGCGCTTATGCGATCTTTGTCGATCAACCGAGCAACAACGTCGTACTCGGGTTGGCCAGCAATCCTCCGTTTTCTTTACCTCTCACGTTCTCGCCGACCGCGGCTGTTCCGTTTGTGAGCTTCGCCAACGCTTATTCTTTTGCGAGCGGATCCATTTCGCCTAACTCGGTCGCCCGTGATTACAAGAACGCCTATGTTCAATCCTGGAACTTCAACATACAGCAGCAACTCAGCCAGAACATGGTTCTGACGACGAGCTATGTAGGAAGCAAAGGGACCGATCTGAACATCACCAGGAACTGGAATCAGCCGATTAACGGCGTTCGGCCTTATCGCGCTTTGTCCCCGAATAGTCCGATCAATCCCGGAGCGCCACTCGGCAACATCACCGGGTACGACAGCATGGGCAATTCTTCGTACCAGGCGCTCTGGGTGACGATCCAGAAGCACCTTTCGCGCAATCTGCAATTCAATGGTTCGTACACGTGGTCAAAGTCAATTGACCTGAATTCGAGAAATTTCGTGACCACTCAGTATGTCCAGGACAGTTACAACGTTCGAAATGAACGTGGATTGTCGGACTTCGACGCGCGGCACAGATTCGTATTCTACGGCATCTACGACCTGCCATTCCACGCGAATCGCTTGGTTCAAGGATGGGAATTTTCACTGATTGAGACCTTACAGAGCGGTAATCCGATGACGTTCCGCACGACCAACTCCGCGCTAACCGGAGCGGTGGGAACTGTTCGGGCGAGCGTAAGTGGCCCTGTAGTTGCCGGCTTTACGCCGGCCTCAAATGGCAGCGCGACATTCGTAGGCTACCTCCGGATTCCCGGCGCCGTCTTTGACCAGGGCAATGCGTTCGGGAATCTAGGACGGAATGTCATTATCGGTCCGGGATTCGCGAACCTGGATTTCGCACTGGTCAAGAACACGAAGATCACTGAGCGTTTGAATTTGCAGTTCCGGGCGGATGCCTTCGATGTACTGAATCAAACGAATTTCGGACAGCCAGGACTAACGGTCCGAACCGCCACATTCGGACTCATCAACAGCACTCGCTTCCCGACTGGCGACTCGGGATCATCACGGCAGCTACAGCTTGCGTTGAAGCTGCGCTTTTGAACTTACGCTCATCTACCCGCGAAGCAAGAAAGCTCCGCAATTGGTCCGAAGCGTGAACGAGAAGCCTCTCGTTCACGCCGAGTGAGCGTGGCCGCGACTAACTCTGCTTTGGAGGTAGGTTAGATCGTCCCGCACGGCGGTTCGCTGTAACACGACAAGCGCACGCGTGTCTTCGTTCAGGTTTTGGGTGAGCGCATGATCGAAGTGTCTCAAGGAGCCAGTTTCGCCCGCGATGCACTCGCGGATAATCTCCACGTCATCTTTCGAACGAAGATGAGGGTCGGTTGAACGGAGGCGCTGTTCGAGGTCGATCCAGCCTTTGTGGAGGATGCCGCCCTCATGCAAATCGAGCCGCGGCTCTTCACCGAGGTTCTTGAGCTCTTTCGTCAAATCCGCGGAAAAGCTGTCCCGCTGGCTGGATGCGGCGGCAAACCAGTTACTCAGTTCCGTGTCGTGAACGCCTTTCGCGGCTTTCGCGAATCCTTCCGAAGCGTCATTGGAGGTGGCGATCAAATCGTGAAGAGCCTTCACGGTTCTTTCGTGGTCGGTCATACCTGAAGAGACGCAGAAGGCAGGGCGTTTTGATCGGAGAAGCTGGGGCCTTCTTCGGCGACCGGGATGGATATGAAGAATGTGGCGCCCTGACCCGGGCGGCCTTCCGCCCAGATACGGCCTCCGTAGCGCTCCACAACGCGCTGGCAAATTGCCAGACCCAGGCCGGTGCCGGGATACTCCTCCTTATGAAGCCGTTTGAACAGCATGAAGATGCGCTCGGCATACTGCTGTTCGAAACCAATTCCGTTATCGCGCAAGATCAAAATCCAGTTTGCGCCACTTCTTTCGGCCGAAGCGCTGATGGCCGGAGAGACATGAGGGCGCCGATACTTGAGCGAATTGGAGAGGAGATTCTGAAATACCACGGTCCATTGGGTAGCGTCTCCGCGCACCCGGGGCAAGCTTAGCGCTACTACCTGGGCGCCCGATTCTTCGATACGGCTTTCCATTGTCGAGAGCGCCTGCCGGAACGGTTCATTCAAATCGACGAGATCCAAATCAGCCCCATCCGAGTGAATGGTCCGTGAATACGACAAGAGATCCTGGATGAGCTGCTCCATCCGGTGGACACCGCCTTTGATGTACGAAGCGAATTCTTTCGCCTGCGGGTTGTCCGGAAGATGACGGAGCAATAGAACCTGGGTGTAAATTCCGACCATCCGGAGAGGCTCCTGGAGGTCGTGGCTGGCCACATAAGCGAACTCTTCCAGTTCGCGATTCGCCTTCTCCAGTTCTTTCCGGGAAGTTACTTGCGCTGTTACTTCGCTGGAGACAGCAACGACGCCACTGATTTGTCCGTCGATCTCGCGTAAGGGATGGTAGACGACGTTGAACCAGTGATCCTCCGGGCGACCATCTCCATCCTGGTCGAAGGCAACGAGCCATTCGTTCGCCACAAAGGGCTCGCCGGTGTCGAGGACGCGATGGAATGCGTCGAATACGTGGCGGCCCAAATCCGGCACAGCTTCGGCCAGGGGACGGCTCACGAGGTTCGCACGCTGGACCATGGCCTCATAAGACGGATTGGCCAATTCAATGACGAGCTCGCGGCCGCGAAACACGGCGATGGCAACGGGCGCCTGGCGAAAAACCTGCTGGAAGCGCGCCTGGCTCTCGGCGAGGGCCCGCTCCATGAGTTCGCGAGCCGTAACGTCACGGCCCGAACAGGTAACGGCCTCGACCACTCCCCGCCCGGAGAAGACAGGCGAAAGAATGTACTCATAGGTTTTGGTCTCTCCATCGGCCGAAGTGAATGGCGTGTGACTTCGGGTGGGCTGGACAGTGCGAACGACTTGCGTCAGCTCGTGCTGAAGGCGGCTGGCCAAATCACTGGGGTAACCGATTTCAAAGGGTTTCTTGCCGATGATCTCAACGAGAGATATGCGCCAAACCTGGAGCAGAGCAGCGTTCGCATATGTGAACCGGCCTTCGACGTCGAAGGTGCACATGAGGTCGGGAACGTTCGAGACAAGC
>JBJMGJ010000209.1:0-7660 GCA_045807965.1 Bryobacteraceae bacterium
TTGCTGTTCAGATTCGGTTTTGGTTGGCGGCGAGGCATTCGCAAACATCGCATCGATGGTTTTCGCGATCCGCGGCACATCTTCAGGCTTGTCCGCCAGAACTGTGATCGTTGAATCGTAGCTGCGCCGGGCAATCGGAAGAGTATCGCGAAGGTAATCTATATTGAAGAACAAGCTCTGCGCGGCGTCCGGGTCGTCGAAGATCCCGACGAGCTTCAGTTCCAGAGTTCCGGGGTAAATGTCACCCTGCAGAAAGATCCGATCTCCCAGTTTGAAATTCAATTTCTTCGCCAGATCTTTTGAGACGATACATGCTGTGCGTTCAGTGATAAACGCATGCTTCTGATCCGGCGCCATCTCGAGTTGCGTCCGGGTAGTCAGAAAGGCAGCGGGAGCGACCCCGAATCTCGCGAAGAAGTTTTTCTGATCCCGGTTATCTTTGTACGTTCCGCCGTACCAATTCATTGGTGTAATTTCCTTCACGCCCGGGACTCGTCGGATCTTCCCTTCATAGGAGGCGAGGATTTCTTGCGCAAGTGAGACCTTATGCCGGACCACCACACGAAGGGCCTGGCCGGGCGTTGCCACCGAATAAAAGAGCGCGTCGTAGATGGCGAGGAGAATGCCTAGTAGACAGAGCGATACGGCGATGCTCGAGATCGTGAGAAAACTACGTCTCTTATTGCGCAGCGTATTCTTGAAAGCCAGCGATGCGAAGCGAAACACCCCGATTCTCCTTGTGGCTAGGGTAGCGTAGGGTATGGGAAGGCGCCCTGACTGCGCGCCCGAGCGACACCGCGTGCGCCCGCTAAGGGAAAACAAATTCTTGTGACATCAGTTCCAAATACGTATCCCGTAGCGAGCAGCGCATCGGACGCCTACTTCATGCGCTTAGCGCTGGATCAAGCGCGCGCGGCTGAGAGTGCGGAGGAGATCCCGATTGGGGCGATCGTCGTGCTGAAAGATGAGGTGATTGGCTGCGGATCGAACAGCCCGATTCGGCGGAACGATCCGACAGCACACGCTGAGATCTTGGCGCTTCGGGAATCAGCGCTGAAAGTCGGCAATTATCGCCTGAAAGGCGCAACCGTGTTCTGTACGCTCGAACCGTGCGTTATGTGCGCCGGTGCGCTCGTAGCTGCACGGGTGCGAAGGTTGGTCTTTGCCGCCAGAGACATTCGGTTCGGCGCGGTGAGGAGTAAGTTTCGTCTCGCAGATTCAGAGTTACTCAACCACCGCGTCCAGATCGAAGAAGGGCTGATGGCGCCCGAATGCGGAGAGTTGCTGCGCGCGTTTTTGCAACGGACGCGGCAACGTACTGCTTCCGATCTGGGCCCCGGATTTTGAGTAGGCGCAGCAAGGTGTTCGTGTCGAGACCGCGAACGCCCACCTTCCCATTGATGCAAGAACAAGCAGGGGAAACTCCTAGGCGGCTTGTCTAGCCGGGTATTTAGCACCGCGCTTCCCGTCTTGTTCGTCCGTCGTCGCGGGGAACGGGGTAATCGCCTTGGCATCTCGCCGGATCGTGCTATTGAAATACTCGTCCAAAGGGAACAGTGCGAAAGGTTCGAGTTCTCGGAACGTGCGCCCGAGCTTTTGCTCGATCCTATATACCTCGTGGAAAAACGCGCCGCGGTCCATGCCCAATTTGCGGCAGCAGAGCTTCCAGTCCGCTCCTAACAGGAAGTGGTTCGTGAAAATCTTATATTGATGCTCTTCTAGGGTTCGTTTGCTGACGAGACAAAAGTCGGCCATAAACTCTTCATTTTTTAGTCCCCAAACGGATCGCCGCTGCCTTCCCGGGTTGGCTTCAAGAGAAACACGGCTGATATATTTCTCCTTTGAAGCGCATTGGCGGAACCGGGCATGGCACGCTCTAAAGATTGCCCGAAATACACAATTGCAAGGGGTTGACACCCCTGCGCGTCCAGGTCTCAATCCAAGACCGTAACAGTGAGTGCAGGACTGCTGAGCTAGGGCAAGAGTTTCTGATCGGGTCCACTGCATTATTGTTTCTTTTCTCTCCAAATCCCCCGAAATTAATCAGCGTGCTAGGGGGCGCTTCAGTACTAAAAACAACTTACAGTACTAGGGGAATTAAGGCTAATTAAAGAGATAATATTTGCCACTTACTCCTGAGATTAGCTTGGAGTATCCCTACAAACCGTTGTAACTACGGGGCTTCCACTTACGGTTAATGATTATGCGACCGTTGTAATTTTGGGACATTTAGGGAGAAAATACAGGGGCCTATATCAAATTGAAATCACGCCTAGGAGAAGAGCCCGTAACCTTTGCCATCCTTCAGGCAGTTCTGATAGCCCTCTTAAAAACCCGAATTAATAACGGACATTTCACTGAACGAGGCTTGGCTCGCATCTTGGGGATTTCTCAACCCCAGCTCCACAACGTGATGAAAGGAAAGCGACGGTTGCAAACCGACTTAGCGGACCGCATCCTCGACAAGTTTGGCTTAGATGTCCTGGATTTGATCGACGCGTTGCAGTTCTATCGGCATCCGGGCGGAAATCCCAACCCGAACCTCTTCTTTACCGATCAACTTGCTCTCGTCAGTCCTCTTGTTCCACTTCAACGCAGCCGAACTAGTAAGAGAGAACCTACCGGGGATCTCTAAGGCCGAGTATCTGAACTCGCTACCGTAACTCAGAAAAGCCTTATCTAAAGCTCTGGGAGCGAACTTATCGCCCTAGTGTTTCGATCCGGTGCACAATACCGATCTGAAACACGCGGAGGCCCGGCGGCGGTTCACTCTGAACCAAACCGGGGCGCGAACGGGCGTCTCCCGTATTGTTCTTGACGCCGCAACCGAACGCTAACTAACGCTCCTACAATCACTTGCCCTGTGCCTAAACGATGTGTTCGTGAGGTGGTAGGGTCCTTGCCTTTTCTCTAGCGTGGCTGACAACGGTCAGCCCGGAGAAAAGAAATGAACGCCGCCATCCAATCCGCCTTCGCTACCGAGACCGTACCGCAGACCTTCGCAACTCGCGACGAACTAGTCACTGAACATATGTATCTGGTTAATTCCATCGCAGGGCACGTGCAGAAATCTCTGGCGGTACATGTGGAGCTTGACGACCTGATCCACGCGGGGATGATGGGACTGTTTGACGCGGCGACTAAGTACACGACAGACAAGGAAGTGGCTTTCGGCGCTTATGCGAAGCATCGAATTCGGGGCGCCATTCTCGACGGTCTGCGCCAGCTGGATTGGGCTTCACGCGATCTTCGGAAGCGCTACAAGCAGGTAGAGGCGAAGCGCAAGGAAATGGCCGAGACACTGAAGCGCGAAGCGACCGATGCGGAGATCGCAGCGGCGCTGGGCCTGGACAGCAAGCGTTGGCAAGCATTGATGGTTGACTTCCGGAACATGGGTTCGGCTGCCAACCTGAGCCGTGGAGAACGCGACGATGAGCAGCCCTTACAGGATGCGCCGTGCTCCCCCGCACATGGTCCCGACCAGGTATTCGCGCGGGCCGAGATGCGCAAAAAGCTTGGCTTTGCTCTCCAGAGCCTCCCCCAGAGGTATCAGGAAGTTGTCACGATGTACTACGACCAGGACTTGACGATGAAGGAAATCGGCAATCTGCTGGGAGTGAACGAGAGCCGGGTCTCTCAGATTCACAAGAGTGCTTTGGTCCGTATGCAGGAGGCCCTTCAGGGCAGCGGTGTCCGCTCGGCCTCGGCGTTCGTGAACTAGGCTGGTCCTCTTACGCTGAGCATCAGGTGCTGAACACTTCGCCAGCTTACTGCACCGAAAGCGAATACGGCATCACTCGCAGCATCCCACCTTTCAGGAGGGAGTGACCAGGCAGGCCCGGCAAGAGACTGCGAATCTTGAAGTTTAAAACGTGATCGGCAACGGAAGAACTCGAGGAATTAAACAGAAGATCCAGCAAGCTTTGCCGCGGCGGAAACGCAACGAGTTCAGTTTCGCCTCGCTCGCTTAGATGCGCTCGCTTTCTGATCAGCGCGATAGATTCACTAATGCCGCCCAGTTGATCGACCAGACCATTCTGCCTTGCTTGCGCCCCCATCCACACTCTGCCCTGCGCCAAAGGATCGATTTGGTCGTACGTCCTTCTTCGTGCTGAAGCGACCTTCGACACAAATTCTTTGTAGGTCCATTCGATGGATTCGTGCAACTTCTGCCGCGCAGCATCCGAAAGCGGCGTGGTCAGCGAATCGAGATCCGCCAACTTACCGCGCGTTATCGTCTCCTGCTGCAGGCCTAACTTGTCGAATAAGCCTTTCAAATTGGGACGGACGTAAAGAACGCCGATGGAGCCGGTGATCGTGTTCGGATACGAAACGACCGGATCACCCGTCATGCTGATGAAATATCCTCCGGAGGCGGCTAGGTCGGACATGGAAATGACGACCGGCTTCGCCTTGCTTAGTAACTTCAACTCGTGAAGGATCTCGTCTGACGCGACCGCATCGCCGCCCGGTGAATCCACTCGGACGATGACGCCTTTGATGCCCTTGTCCTCACGAACCTGTCGAACCACTTTGCTGAAACCGCCGGATGATAGCGAGCCCCCCGGGTTAAAGCCGCCCTCGGGCTCACCGCGCGTAATCTCTCCTTCGCCCACGAGCATGGCGATCCGATCTCCGCGGCCCGGTACAGCACGGAAGTAAGTACGGAATGGCACGCGGTTGAGATCTCTCGACCCGGTCTTCCCTTTGATCTCGGAGAAGACGTTGTCTTCATAACCAAGCTCGTCAATTAATCCCACTGCTTTGGCTTGAGCAGCCGTGAACGGCCCCATATCCACCAAGGCCCGGATCGAATCAGCACTTTTGTGGCGAGCTGTTGCGACGGTTGAGCAGAAATCACCAAAGAGTTGATCGAGCACCTGGTTGAGCACTTCCCGAGTCTCGGGCGACATGCCCGTGCGCGTGTAGAGGTCGCCCGCATCTTTGAAGCGCCCGATGTGATCCACATCGACGCCGATCCCTAATTTGTCCAAAGTGTTCTTGAGGTATGTTTCCTCGATGCGAAAACCTTTGACTTCCAGGACGTCATCAGGGGAGAGGAAGATCCGGTCGGCAGCCGACCCGAGGTAATACTCTTTGGATCCCGGGCCCTGAAGGAGAGCGTAGACGGGTTTCCCAGATTTCTTGAAGTCCTCGATGTCCCGATGGATCTCCTGAAGCTTTGCCCACCCGATGGTCAGGTCTCGAGGCTGAATTAGCAATGCCTTCACGCGATTGTCGGATGCTGCTCGATGGAGGGAATTCCAAACATCAGTAACCGTGGGAGCCCCGGGTGATTGCAGAAAGGGGATAGCAAGATCGACCGGTGAACTCTCGGGAACGTCGCCCGAGATCCCGAGCACCAGAACGGCATTCGGCGAGATGACGGGTTGCTTATTGCCGAAGAGCTTGCCGATCGCGAGCACCGATATAACCGCGACGAGAACTACGATTACAACGCCGACGAGAACGCCCAGAAGAAATTTTGCCATGGTTTGAGGACAACCCCTCCTCCGAAGCGTAGCAAGACCCCGCCAACCGTATGACGGAACGGGTGTTACGCGCTGACCATGCCTTCTCGAACGGCGTAGTCGATCAAGCTCGAACGATTATGGATATTCAGCTTACGCATGAGGTTGAGCTTATGAGCTTCGACGGTCTTGATGCTGAGCGATAGATCGTAGGCGACTTCCTTTACGGTCCGGCCTTCGGCCAGCAGCCTGACAACTTCCTGCTCCCGGGCGGTTAGAACGTGGGGACGTACAGCAGCCGGCGTTTGTTCGGCGAGAGCTCGAAGATCAGGGACGGTGGATGAGAGTTCCACGGAATCATTGTTCGTGCCTGAAGCCAGTTGGCGAAACGCTTTGACGAATTGTGCGGGCGAACTGTCCTTTACCATGTATCCTTTTGCTCCTGCTTCGATAGACTGCTGAAGATTTTCCGGGCTGTCGTTTGAGGTCAACACAAAAATAGAGACGTCGGGTTTTGCTTTACGAAGAAAGTAGCCGAACTGGCGAGCGTTCGGCCCGAGCATCTCCAGAGAGACAGCGAGAATATCGGGCTTCTCGGATGGAACCTTAGCCAGCACTTCATTTGCATCAACTGCGTCGTCCAGCAAGGTAAAACCCGACTCCGACGAGAGAACCGTTCGAAGCCCGCGTCGAAACAGCAGGTTTCGGTCCGCGATCAGAATCCTGGCTCTCCGCCTGTCCGTCTCTAGCATGCGTCTTTCGGTCACACCGGATTGGTCGGCAATTCGAGCGCCGGCCATTAGAGCTGGCAAAACGTTATTTTGGGGAAGGATTCAAGAACCTGGCGCAGTGGGGCGTCGCAGCAGCTTTACTAATTCGGGGTCTTCCAGTTTCAGCGCACGATCGAGTGCCGTGTTGCCCTGATGGTCCGCCAATTTAGGATTGGCTCCTCGCATCAGGAGCACCCGGGCCGCCGGCACGCGGTCCATGGAAACCGCAAGCATGAGGGGGGTCGCGCCGGACTCACGCTCCCGCGTGTCCACTTTTGCTCCGTAATCCAGCAACTCATTTATGACTTCGACGCTGCCCCCGAGAGCCGCATCGTGAAGCGGCGTACCTCCCGTGCGGTTTAACGCGCTGACATTAGCACCCCGCGTAAGAAAAAGCTGAGCGATTTTCTTCTGATTCTTAAGCGCGGCATCATGCAGGTAAGTCGATCCCGACGCAGTGGGTTTATTAAGGTCGAACCCCGCGTTCAGAAGGGCCTGGGCGATCTCCACTTGCCCTTTGATTGCCGCGGACTCCATCGCTTCATCGCCGGCAGCCTGGGATACCGAAAGAGTGCCTCCAAGTTTTAAAAGCAGAGCAACGACAGAAGGATTTTTGTACGCCAGCGCCAGGTCAAGCGGAGTTTGGCCGGAACGATCACGCGATCCCGGGTCAGCGCCTCCCTCGATCAGCAGACTTGCGATCTCGGCATACCCCTTGATGCTCGCCTCGTGAAGAGCGCCTCGACCGTCGAGCGGGTGAACGTAACGAAGGGATGCTCCCGCATCAAGCAGAGTGCGGACCGCTTCGGGCCGGTTATGAAGAACAGCTTCATCGAGCGCTGTATTTCCGACGTCATCCGTGACCGAAAGATCTGCCTTCGCCCCTATCAACTGGTTCAGAACCGGTAAGGAGGAGCGCGCGGCCGCAAGATGGAGGACAGTTTGGCCGCCGCGATAACGCCTACTCACGTCCGCACCCGCCTTAAGCAGCATCTCAACAATGTCGGGTTGGCCTTTCAGCACTGAATACTCCAGCGCCGAAGCTCTCGCTTCCCGGTGGATGGCGTTCACGTTCGCACCGTGAGAAAGAAGCAGGGAAACGATAGGAGCGTACCCTAACCAGCAGGCAGTCAACAAAGGAGTGCCGCCAAGGCTGTCCGGGGAGTCCGGGTTCACCCCGCTGTCCAGTAGCCGACTTACGTCTGTTGAATTTCCAGCCCTAACGGCCGCGTGAAGTGCAGTGGCCGCATCACTAGGCTCCGGTGAAGGGTTGCGAGATGCGGGGGTGCTCCGTTGAGCTTCGCTTTGCTTTCGAATTTGAGCTGTTGAATGCTCGGGTGCGGCCAAATATAGATGGAAGAGGAGCGCAAGAGCGATCGAATGCTCCCACATGGGAACAGCGTAACACCCGGCAACCAA
>JBJMGJ010000210.1:0-3719 GCA_045807965.1 Bryobacteraceae bacterium
CGAAAGCATCAGGATTTCCTGGTCCTCCAGCCTGTTGCTGGCGAACCGAGGTTCTGCTAATCCCAATCTGTTTCGCAATCTCCCGTTTGGACAGACCTTCACGGAAGAGTTCCTTAATCTTCTGCAGGTGTAGGCCGGCGGTAATCGGTCGGCCGTGTGGCCTTCCCTCATTTCGCGCGCTGCGCAATGCCGGCCTTGACCCGGTCGCGCAGAATGTCGCGTTCGAATTCAGCGAAAACGGCCAGCATTCCCGCGAGCGCCCTTCCGCTCGGAGTGGTCAAGTCGAGGGCTTCGCTCAGAGAAACGAACCCCACTTTCAGCGCCACCAACTCCTGCAATGTGTTCACTAGATCCACCAGGGAACGTCCCCAGCGATCCAGACGCCAGACTACAACGAGATCAATATCCCGCCTCCTGGCAGCAGCTAACAGTTCTTCGCGTTTCTGACGGAGTATCGCTCCCGAACCAACCTCCTTAATCTCGGCGACAATCTTCCAACCGCGCTTGTGCGCATAACTGCGCATGGCTGCAAGTTGCATGGGTAAGGTCTGCTGATCGTTAGTGGAGACTCTGGCGTAGAGCCCGGCACGAGGCTCATTTTCCCCATGGCCAAAAACCCTCTTCCGCGGAGCTCTCGAAATATTGGGTTTTAGGCTGGTTTTCGACATCGAAACGAGTATGGCAGAAAACTTTAGTTTTAAGCCATATGTTAGCCTCAGCTGATCTTGTCATGATCAGCCCCACCGATACCGCTTACTCTGTCCTGACGGCCAGCCCATCGGCGGGCGAACTGACGGATGCCTTCACCCCGGATGTGTTTGAACTAAAGTTCGCCGAAGAGCGTACCCGGGAGGCTACTCCTCGTGTGGGCCTTCTGGCACTGCTGAAGACATTTCAGCGGCTCGGCTACTTCGTGAAGCTAGCCGATATCCCGCTCTCGATCATCCGGACGGTTGCTCAAACAGCGGGTTACGACGCGGTCCCTAGCGGGCTGGATTACTACGACCAAAGTACGCTGCGCGTGCGACACATGGCACTAGTCCGCTCCTGGACCGGGGTGTCCGCATATGACCGCTCGGCTTTCAAGACCATTGTGAAATCGTGCGTTGAGGCGTCTCGCGTGCGCGAAGACTTGGCTGACATTATCAACATCGCCATTGAGGAGTTGTTACGGAAGCGCTATGAATTGCCGGCGTTCACGACACTGTTGCGTGCTGCTCGCACGGCGCGAGCGACTGTGAACTGGTCCTATTACAGCCGCATTAGCCAAGCTGTCGATCCGCAAGCCAGAACACGTCTCGATGCTCTTTTTGACAAGGCGGACGGAGCACGCCAGACTCCGTGGGAGGCGGTGAAGAACGAACCCGGCCAGCCGACCGTAAAGAGGGTCAAACGTTTTCTGGAAACTGCCAGGTGGTTGAAGGAACAAGCGGTCGATCTCAAAGCACTCGCCGGGATTCCCGTTGTGAAATTGCAGCGGTTCGCAGTGAAGGCCCGTGGTCTCAATGCATCGCGCATGAGAGAGTCGCAACCGGATAAACGGTACGCTTACGCCGCCGCATTGATCCAGCGACAGCGGGCGCGGGCTCTGGACGATGCCGCCGACATGCTGATTCGTCTGGTTCAGCGGATGCAGAACACCGCTAAAGAGAAGTTCCTGCTGCTGCAGTCCGCTCAACTGCAACAATCCGGAGATCTAGCAGCGAAACTGCGTGACGTGGGCTTGGCGTACTTGAGCGATGGATCAGAAGCCCAGCGGCTGCAGACCATCGGATCGCTGCTTGGGCCGGACGTCCAAGGACTGCTGCGGCGCTGTGAAGAATGCGTCGGCCTGGCGACCGGCAATCACTTCCGTCTTCTGCCCCAGTGCTTCGGTCATCCCCGACAGGCTCTGCTGGCTTTACTGGAGAATCTGCCGCTCTGTCCCACCTCGCAGGATCAAAGTGTGGTCGCTGCGGTCGCGTTCGTACTTGCGAATCAGAACAGTCGCGCAACAAAGCTTTCTGTTGTTGGCAGCGACCAAAGAGCCCAGCTCGATCTCAGCTTCGTCAGCGACGCATGGTGGCCGTTATTGACAGGACTGAAAACCAGATCGCCAGTTTCTCAAATCGACCGGCGGCTGTTTGAATTGTGCGTCGTGACGCAGGTTGCTAACGATCTTAAATCTGGGGATCTGTGCATTCCCGAAGGAGACAAGTTCCGGGACTACCGGCACCAACTGCTGCCGTGGGAGAAGGTCGAGCGAGAGTTGGCCAACTACGGCGAGCAGGCGGGTATCGCCACAGAACCCAAGCTGTTCGTTATGCAACTGCGCACTCAGTTGGAGGAGCGGGGACGGGCCAGCGACAAGGGATTTCCGGACAACCGTTATTTGCGATTTGAAGACGGCACCCCGATATTGACTCCACTTGAGAAGACTCCTGACCCGGAAAACCTGGATCGCTCCCTATCCTTAATCAAGGAACGGTTAGAGCCCATCGAGATCCTTGACACCTTCGCCGACACGGAACATTGGCTCCATTGGACTCGTCACTTCGGTCCCATCTCGGGATTGGAGACTAAGCTCAAGCGAGCTCGTGAACGATATTTGCTCACGGTTTTCTGCTATGGCTGCAATCTGGGGCCCGTGCAAACGGCTCGCTCTGTGCGCGGGGTAAACCGCTTCCAGCTTGCCTTTATCAACCAGCGTCATATTACGGAGCAGTTCTTGAATGAAGCGATCACGACAATTGTGAACGCGTATGTGCAGTTTCCGCTCCAGAGCCTGTGGGGTACCGGCCAGTCCGCATCCGCCGATGGAATGAAATGGGATCTGTATCCGCAGAACCTCATGTCGGAGTATCACATCCGCTATGGAGGTTACGGCGGCATCGGCTATTATCTGGTGGCCGACAACTACATCGCACTGATGAGCCGCTGGACCACGTGCGGCGCGTGGGAAGGCCATGCCATTCTCGATTTTTTGAAGGAGAATGAGTCCGATGTGAAGCCGGACACGATCCACGCCGACACACAGGGCCAGAGCAACGCGATCTTCGGACTCGCATACCTTCTTGGTATCCAACTCCTGCCAAGGATTCGGAACTGGAAGGAAAAGGATTTCTATCGCCCTTCTCCGGAGTCGCGCTTCGACCACATTGACTCTCTCTTTACGGCGCAAGTGGATTGGGACCTAATCGAGGCCATGCGCCCGGAGTTGCTGCGCGTGGCGGTTTCTATTAAGTCCGGTGTGATCCGACCTTCCGACATCCTGCGACGACTCGGCAGTTACTCACGGAAGAACAAGCTGTACTTCGCGCTGCGAGAACTGGGGCGGGTCGTCCGTACCATGTTCTTGCTGCGCTACATTTCAGAAGTCGAGCTGCGGCAAACCATTCAAGCTGCCACCAACAAGAGCGAACGGTTTAACGAGTTCGTGCAGTGGATCTCGTTGGTGGGGACGACGTGATCGCGGAAAACATTCGGGATGAACAGCGCAAATTCATTAAATACAATCACTTGGTTGCCAACATCTTGGCCTTCCACAAACTCGCTTCCATGACGAAGCGATAGACCAGTTGAAGGCAAGCGGGCAGGAGATCTCCAACGAGGTGCTGGCCGCTCTCAGCCCTTATCTGACGTCGCACATCAACCGGTTCGGACAGTACCAACTCCAGTCCCGGCGAGCGCCGGAACCACTGCCGTTGGTCCGCAAGCCCCCGAAGGCCGAGACGGCCGTC
>JBJMGJ010000211.1:0-13677 GCA_045807965.1 Bryobacteraceae bacterium
CGAGTCGTCTCCATCGAGCGCAACATTCTTCCCGATGAAGTCACCCGCCGCTTGCAGGTTGCGTAAGCGGTCGTCCCCCGTTCCCGCGGTTTGGAACGTTCCTTCCGCGTCCACAAGTCCGCCTCGCCACGGGAAATCGGTGACGCTTCCCTTGAAGTCGAATCGCGGCGTGCTGGCGCTGAGGCTGATCTTTCCTTCCGTTTGCAACGTGCCCTCGGGCATTTTGACCTGTAACGAAAGAACCTCGATCGTTGTTCCCTGCCACAGGAAATGCGCGGACAACTTTCCCAACTCGGTGTCGCTGATACCGAAGTTGTTGATATTGAGATCGCCTTCCAGATCTCGGCTGGCAAGCCACTGCGGGATGCTGCGTCGAGTCACGCCGAGCCGGCTAAGCCAGCTCTTCGATTCAAGAGTCGGCGCCAGCATCGTCTCCAGATCCTCCATTTTGGCGGAAGCCAGGTCGAGGTGCAGCCGCTCCGGCCTCTTTGCACCGACTACGTACCGGTAGGATCCGTGGACGGTAGCCGATCCGACCGATGTGGCAAGATGACTGACTTCGACTCCGCTCTGATCGAACGCGATTCTGGCTTGGACGTTTTCGAGCGGCGCTACCAGGCCCGGGAACGTGATCAGGCTCTCGTCAAGCCGAAAATTGCCCGACCAAACACCTTCTCCGGTATCTGCGACGTAACGATACTGGACTGCTCCCGAAACCAATCCGTCCTTCACCGCTTCGAGAACCGGTGGATCACCGAGCCACGGATGTAAGACTTCTTTGAGATCCCCGACAGGATATTGTTGCGCGCTTAAAACAATGTCGGCCTGCCGTTCAGAAAAGCGCAAATCGCCCGCCGCTGTTAGCACGCCATTCTGCGTCTCCAGTTGAGCCGGATCAAACCGAATGCCTCCGTCCGAGATAGTCGCCGTTACCTTCTCTGCCCGGACGGGCAGCACGCCGGGTAATGTAGCCACCAGATTCTCCATCTGAATGTGGCCGTTCACCCCGGCACCGCCGACACAATCCACCACCCCGCCCAGCGTTCCTGAGATGTTGAGGGATGAAGGAAGGGCAAGACCCATGCGACTACTGATGGGCAAGACATCCCGAACCGGGATCTTATCCAGGTGTGCATTCACCGACCACTTTGGGCTCCTCAGAAAATCGCGTACTGTCATCTCAAGCACAACCGGGCTCAAAGTGCTGGGTGGCGGAGGGAAGTTCCGCAATCGAAGTTCGTTCGTCACCAGGTTGGCCGTGCCACCATACAGAAGGTGCCAGTCCCCGCTGTTCTCAGGAAGAAGATCCCACCGATGAACATCGGTCGCTTTCAGCTCTCCTCGTATGGACAGCGCATTCAGGGGTCCTTTAATGCGCGCATGGGTGCTGACCGTTCCGTGCACGCCAACATCGTGCCCTTCGACGAGCGTGGTCAGTTCGCCGAGGTTGCTAGGATCGAGGTAAACGTCCCCATCCAAACCATTCGCACCGGAGTTCCCCACATTCTTGGACCAGTTCAGTGCGCCTCGAAGGTAGGCGAATCCGTGACCAGCGCGATCACTGCGCGCCGGATAGCCCGAGAATTGCACGGACAATTTCCCTGATTGAGCCGGGTAAATGCTCAGGTCCGAGTCTAAGATGTAAAGCGTCGTTTTGCGGGTTTCGAACTTGAAATCAATGCGGCCCCCGGACACCACAAACACGGGAAAAAAATTGAGCGGCATACTGCGCGGTGCGCTGAGCCGCTGGACCAGCTCAACCACATTCCAGGTTTCGTCACTTCTCTTGACAAAATTTAGCGACGGATCAATCAATCGGAAGCTCGAGAATCGAATCTGACCGAGCAAAAGTTTGTCCAGGCGAATTCTGGCCTGCAACGTGGGAACGAAGGCAAACGGTTCCAGCCCGAAGCGGGGATCTTCGCCGATCGTAACGTTCTCAAGAGAAAAGCCAGGCCCGGAGAAGACCGTGAAATGCACTTCCTCGAAGGCAACGCTCCGGCCCAAGGTCGATTCCAGGGTTTGTTTAATTCGACCGCCAAATCGGGATCCGTCCAGAAAAGGCGCAGCCACTCCGAGTACGATGAACATTCCGATAACGGAGAGGATCACCGAGAGTATCTGCCGGCGGCTCGGCCTGAGCTTACGGATGAGGGTCGAGTGAAGCAAGACAGGAAGTCATTCTCGTTTAGGTTGACGTGCCCCGATTATACCGTCGTTCGTCGGGTGACAAAAGCCAGGGAGTAGCCGGACGTACTCTCATGCTATTCTCTGCGCGTGGCTGCGACAAACCCAAACGGGATCGCCATGATCTTCGACCTGGACGGCGTGTTGGTTCATTCCATGCCTCTGCACACACTTGCGTGGGAGCGTTACCTGGAGGGGCTGGGCGTCACGGTCCAGGATCTTGAAGCCCGCATGCATGGTAAGCGTAATCCCGAACTTGTACGAGAGTTTCTGGACCCGAACGCGAGCGACGAGCTTGCCATTGAGCACGGAGCCGCGAAAGAGCGGCTGTTCCGGGAATTAATGCGCGAGGCCGGCTTTGCACAATTTGCAATCCCGGGCCTCACAGATTTTCTGGAGCGTTATCGCGATGTACCCAAAGCTATCGGGTCCAACGCGGAGCCGGCCAACATCGATTTCACCTTGGATCATTTCCATCTCCGTCGTTTCTTTGAAGTGACTGTGAACGGGATGGAAGTCGAGCGACCGAAGCCTTTCCCGGATATCTATCTGAAAGCCGCGGCACTTCTTGGAAAAGAGCCGAAAGATTGCATCGTATTTGAGGATTCCCCTCCTGGCGCACAAGCGGGCATCTCGGCGGGTATGCGCGTTGTGGGGGTCGAGACAACACCGACGGAGTTCCAGGGTGTCGCAATTCGTATCCGTGATTTCACCGACCCGGCACTCGAACCGTGGTTACAGGCGCAATTCTCCGGCGAGCTGTCTCCTAAGGCCTCATTGATTTAGCCCTCTTCCCTGACCGGTCGCGCGACCTAGCTGCATTCTTGAGCACGGCGGAGAAGAAGCTCACGCTCCCGTTCGTTGCGTGTTACCGATGCTGCCTTTTCAAACTCTTGACGAGCTTCGTTCAATCGCCCGAGCTTCTTCAGAAGATCACCTCGCACGCTTGGCAGCAGATGATAATTCTTGAGTGCGCCTTCCTCTGCTAATTCCTGCAACAACGCGAGCCCGTGTGCCGGACCGAACGCAATGCCGACCGCGACTGCGCGATTTAACTTGACGACAGGCGATGGAAGCAGTTGCTCAAGTTCGCCGTAAAGGATGACGATCCGCTGCCAGTCGGTTTCCTCCGTAGTACGCGTTTGCGCATGACACGCCGCAATCTCGGCCTGCAACAAATACAACCCCCGTGGCGCTCGGAGCTCATGCGCGCGCCGCAAGGCAGCCAACCCACGTCGGATCAGAAGTTGATCCCAAAGGGCACGGTTTTGATCCGGGAGCAGAACAGGCTCTCCGCCCGGACCCACGCGCGCCCGGGTACGGGATGCCTGAATCTCCATCAGGGCAACCAATCCGTGGACCTCTGGTTCACTCGGTGCAAGCTCGGCGAGCACACGTCCAAGCCGAAGAGCTTCTTCGCATAGCGCGGGTCGCATCCAATCGTCGCCAGTTGTTGCCGAATAGCCCTCGTTGAAGATGAGATAAATCACCGCAAGCACCGAAGATAAACGATTGGTGAGATCGTTGCCTCGCGGTACTTCAAATGGCACGCGCTTTTCCGCCAGTGTGCGCTTCGAGCGTACGATGCGCTGAGCGACGGTCGCCTCCGGCACGAGGAATGCGCGGGCGATTTCCTGAGTCGTCAGCCCGCCGAGTAAGCGCAGTGTAAGAGCGACCTGAGCTTCGGTTGACAACACCGGATGGCAAGCGATGAAGAGCAGCCGCAATAGATCGTCGCCGACGAAATCGTCGAGAGCAGCATCGAGATCGGGTATCTCCATCTCTTTTGCTTCCATCTCGCGGCCAAGTTCGTCGTGCTTGCGCCCGAGCAGACTCTTGCGGCGGAAGTAATCCGTTGCACGATGCTTTGCCGCCGCCATGAGCCATGCGCCCGGATTACATGGGATTTGGGTCTCCGGCCATTGCTCGAGCGCGGCGACGAGAGCATCGTAAGCGAGATCCTCCGCCAGCTCCAAGTCGCGCACGATGCGGGTGAGCCCGGCGATCACCCTGGATGATTCGATCCGCCAGACTGCCTCGATTGTGCGGTGTATATCGGTAGCCGTCACAGCTACCGATCACACCATTTATGACTTAGTAGCGCAAGTCAGACAGTTCCCGACCCGACCAGGATCCTTATTGTCGTGACTAGCTGGTGCAAACCGGCTCGCCGGGTTCGTACATCTGACGAACCTCCGTCTCGCCTTGCCATCCGGGCCAGTGCTTCTTGTGCAATTCCATAAAGCGCACAGCAGAAGCAATTGCCTCTTCCTTCGACGTTAACTCGAACTGAGCATAGCCGCCGATAATCTCCTTTGCCTCGGTAAAGGGACCATCGCTGATAGTCACCTGGCCATCGGCAAGCCGCACGCGAGCGCCTGAACCGGTAGACTTCAGCCCGCCACTTCCAAGCATGGTTCCGGCTTTCACAGCCTCTTGCCCGAGCTCCCCTATTGCCTCCATCAGTTCTTTGGGCGGAGGCCCCTGATTCTCACCATGTTTCACGATCATCATAAATTTCATCTTCATCGCTCCTTGACAATCCATTTCAAGGCCCCTTGCGGCTCTCCCTTTGAGCCCGTCCAAATCCGGCCTCTGATCATGCGTCGAACGAACGGGGTCGGAATCGACACAACCACAAATTTTTTCCAGAGATGCAGCCCGTGACAGCGGTTCGCAGTTGGCCGAGTTTGCGTCAAAGGCTAGGGTCCGGGTCTCCCGAGGCGAGCCAAGCGTGTAGCTCAGCCCTTTGTCCGAGAGCTACGAGCTTCTCTTCTAACGTCAAGTGATTACCCCAGACCACGTCCGGCGACTGCTGCGCGACGGTTTCAATACGGTGGCAGCCAAGAACGTCGCCTCGCTCCATGTAGAAACCGTACGCTCGGCAGGCAACCGGTCGCGCGTCGTAGACGAGGCAAGCGCCAGAACTGGTATCGAGCAATGGGCAGACAATGGGCCGCGACAATGACGCGGTGTCCCGAATTCGTTGTCGAAGGAAGCGTGCCGTCTCAGCGGGTAGCGCGAACGAAGAGCATCGGAAACGAGCTGCCATTCACCTTCTGTGACAAGCGGCACGGATGCGAGACTTCTACAACAGTCGTCGCACCCCTTTCGGCAAGGCCAATCGCCATGGGTAGCCTGGATCGACTGCGCACGAAATTGAACTTCATCCTGGATCACCGGTAGCTGCCTGGTATTCATCCCGCCACTCTTTGGTTCAGAGCCGCGACCGTAAAGCGGTCCAGCGGTTCATGAGTCCAGCATAAGCCAATAATTGCTTCCGGCAAGCCGAGAGCTGTGACTGCGTGGGCAATAATTCGGAGCCTTGCACGCTCATCACGGACGTGATCAGCCGGCCGCTAATGTTCGCCAGGGTTGCCGGCGTATCGGACACGCCTGCTCTTTGCCCCGACCCCGCCCCGCCCGCTTCACTCTCGTTTGATTTCGACTCAGGCTCAGGTCCCAGTTCCCGCAATTTCGCAATGATGCCCAGCGGTGAGTTCGATGAAGCCGTCGCCTGTAAACTAGCGATGGCGACCGTACGAACAACGTTGCGCTGAGTATCGACGATTTCCAGCTTGACGTCATTTACGTCCGAGCGTACTTAATAGTCGAGCACCGCCCCGTTCGGCGGATCCCCACCAGCTGGCAGTTCTGGCGGCCAAGGGGTCCGGTCGTCGGTATCGAACCGGACGCGTGCCGCATGGGCTGGTTGAAGAGGTAGCGCTTCTGAGCCGAAGCAACTTCTGCTGCCTGCCGGAAAGGGGTCACATCGTCCAGGATCCAGAACCTTCGGCCGTGGGTTCCCGCCACAAGATCCGAGTTGAACTTACCGTCTTTGATCTGGATATCCCGAACCGAGATCGCCGGCATGTCAAGCCGTAGGGAATTCCAGTGGGCTCCATCGTTGATCGACATTCAGACTTGTGTATCGGTCGAAGCGTAGAGGAGTCCCTTGTTCCGCGGATCCTCACGCATGGAATTAGCCACCGCCCCGTGCGATCCCAATGTTGATCTCAGTCCAGGTCTTGCCGCCATTATGGGTTCGGCAGAGATGCGGATTTATATCACCAGCCGTAGCGTATTAGCCGCGACATAAGCAGTCTTGGTCATCGAAATGGCCGGTTATCCATGTTGAAGATTCCAGTCCACGGCTTGATCCGCGGCGGCGTTACATCCCGTCCACTTCAATCCGCCGGCAGTTGTTACCTTGAATAAGTCCATCGCCCGTGCCAGCCCAAATCACGTTGACGTCGAGAGCGGAAGGCGCGAGCGCGGTTACGTTGCCAGGGCCGACGCTTTCACTTGATCCGCGTATTTGCCCGCCAGCTGTGGCCTCCGGCTTGAGCGCGAAGTAATTGCACGCGGCATTTTCACTTCAGTCAATGACCTCGCCCGAAAAGTAATGCGCTACATACGCACCTACTCAAAAACCGCTCGGCCTTTCAAGTGCAAATACTCCGATGTGCGCCGGAGAATTCTCCCGTGCTAACGAACTCGCTACGACAAGGCACTAGCCGCCGTGGGCTGTTTTACCAGTTACCCCACGAGCGTCCGCGATTCGCAGAGATCACTGCACCTTGGTTGCTCACAACCAAAAGAATGTCGGGATTCTCTGGATTGATCCAGGTTTTCTGGTAATCGTCGCCGCCCGGCACCCCGCGAACGGCGTCCAAGTCGCACCGGCATCTTCCGTCCGCCAAAGAACCGTAGAGCAACTGTAGATCACGCTTTCATTTTTCGGATCAACGGCGATCGTCCGCAAATCGCCGCCGCCGATTCTAATTAGCGGACGCGGATGATTTTTGCCCCTAGTCTTCTGTGTCCGAAGTAGCTTGACTGCTGAGAGTCACGGGCAGATGTTGGAGTAGATGAGTATTCCGGCTGCCGCGCCACTGGTATTGTCAGAAGCTGACAAGAAGCAGTTGATGCGAATTGGTCGTCATCGCAGTACACCGGGAGGCATCGTTTTACGGGTCAGGATCGTTCGCGCCGCGGCAGAAGGGATGGCGAATCGATGCCATTGCCCGTAAACTATCGACATCGCTGCCGACCGTACTGCTGTGGCGGAAGCGATATGAGTCCGAAGGCTTGGCGGGCATCCTCGAGGACAAGCCGCGCAGCGGTCGCCCGAAGGAGATTAGCGCGGAAGGTCAGCCCCGCGACCGTGTACCGGGTATGGACCAAGCATAAGCTGCAGCCGCATCGCGTCGAGAGCTTCAAGTTCAGCAACGATCCGCAGTTCGCGCTGAAGGTCCGCGACATTGTGGACTCTATGTGAACCCGCCCGACGGGGCGATGGTGCTCAGCGTGGATGAGAAGAGTCAGATACAGGCGCTGGATCGTACCCAGCCGATTGTTCCTCTGCGATCTGGGTTGCCGGAACGCCAGACGCACGATTATCAGCGTCATGGAACGACTACCTTACTCGCGGCGCTCGACGTGCTTCAGGGAACCGTTATGGCCGAGTGCCATCCCCGCTCTGGACATCCACCTGGTGCTCGATAACTACGGGACCCACAAGCATCCAGAGGTGAACAGTGGCTGGCCGGGCGGCCGCGCTATCACCTGCACTTTACGCCCACCAGTTCGTCGTGGCTCAATTTAGGAGATGTGGACCGCCCCGACCTGCGAGTCTCGCTCAGCTGGATACCGGGCGACCTCGGCGCACAGCTCCACCCTCGTTACTCCATGGCGACAAGTTTCCTGCATCGAATGGGCCTCCCACGATGTGGCGAAATGACCGGCGGTTTGGCTGGCCGGAAGCGAGCGTGGTCCCCCTGAGTAGCGCTCGGCTTTAAGACTTTTGTATCATCAACATTCACCGACAAAAGGAGACAACGTGAGTCTACGCATTAACGACGAAGCACCCAATTTTTCGGCCGAGACCACCCAGGGTCCAATCAACTTCCACGAATGGATCGGCGATGGCTGGGCGGTTCTTTTTTCACATCCGAAAGATTTCACGCCCGTTTGCACGACAGAGTTGGGCTACATGGCACGTCTGCAGGACGAATTCGCAAAACGCAACTGCAAGATTATCGGGCTAAGTGTGGACCCGGTTACCAATCACGGCAAGTGGGCAGCAGACATCGAAGAGACACAGGGCTATAAAGTGAATTTTCCGATGATCGGCGATACAGAACTAAAAGTCGCAAAGGTGTACGACATGCTGCCGGCGGAAGCCGGGGACACCTGCGAAGGTCGAACCGCGGCGAACAACGCAACCGTGCGTACTGTTTTCGTGATCGGCCCTGACAAGAAGATCAAGCTGATGCTCGCTTATCCCATGAGCACCGGCCGCAACTTTGACGAGATACTGCGGGTGCTCGACTCGATGCAACTTACCTCGAAACATAAGGTTGCCACTCCCGTGAATTGGAAGGAAGGCGAGGACGTGATCATTCTGCCTGCGGTCACGGACGAGGAGGCGAAGCAGAAGTATCCGGACGGCTGGAAGGCTCTGAAGCCCTACCTCCGGATCGTGCCACAGCCGCGTTAAGCGAGGTGCGAAGGGCTATGGCCCTCTTCATTGTTTCGCTCACCAGCATGCTCCGAATGGCTCTGTCCTCGCGGCCACAGCATGACGTTGTCGTTACTGCTTTGTGGCCGTAGGCTTGCCGGATTCCTCAAAAAATTCTCTTTGTAAGCGTGGAGAAACCTGGTCGGCCTTAATGGCGCGAATAGCCGCCGCGATACCGTCAGACCGCTGCTGCATCAGCGCCCTGCCGCGCTCGGCGGTCGCCCCCGCGGCATCCCCTTGATAGTGGTTCGGGAATCTTGAATACCAGGAGATTGCGGTGGAAACATTCGAAGGCAGGTCCAACCGGTTCAAGTCGCGACCAGATTCCTCCCCGGCACGTTCGGTGTGGACGAGATCGGGCCTGTGTGCCATCACATTTGCGATCTCGCTTTCGCCGGCGTGCCCGTCCACACCTGGTTTTGAGGGCTGCGTTCCAGCAAGGGGCGTCATACCCGCCGGATTCTGACCGGTGATGGCGTACACCACGTAATCCTTGGGCGTTTCGAGCGTCGTCTGCGTGAAGAACTGGATCAGATTCGTGTTCCCGCCGTGTCCGCTGATAATGACCACCTTCTTGCAACCATTGCGCGCCATTTCCGCAGTCGTTTCCCCCAGCAGTTCCAATTGCAGATGGGTGCTATAGGCGATCGTCCCCGGCTGATGCTTCGCTTCGAAGATCTGGCCGAAGTAGTACTCAGGAAACACGACCGCGTATTCCTTCTTGACGGCTTCAAAAGCCGCGTACCGGACATTCAACAGATCGGTTCCCATGGGGCCCGAGGGTCCATGTTTCTCGATGATCCCGAACGGGAGAAGACAAACGCCCTTCGCCTGATCAAGAGCCTTGACGAAATCACTCGCGGTCAGTTCTTCCCAATGCGGCGAAAGGTTTTGCGAATTCGCGGTCAGGGCAGCCGCGACTAAAAAGAAAAACAGCTGGATACTTTTCATCATCTGGATAGATAGCAAACAGGGGAGCCAGATCGTTTATAGGAAGTCAAGCGCTGGTCGTACAGTTTTGCAACGTTCGATGGACAGCAGGCAGTAACGTCAGACGATTCGCATCGTCATGCCTCCGTCGATTGTCAAGGTTTCACCGGTGATGAAGGCGTTCGTCGCCAAAAGCAGGATGGCCTCCATGACATCAGCCGGGGTTCCTTCCCGGTGAAGCGGAATTCGATTATCAATGTTGTTTTTTACTTGCTCGGGAGAAAGATAATCCTGAAATGGAGTACGAATCACTCCCGGTGCGACGGCGTTCACACGGATGTTGTGATCGGCCAGTTCGCGACCAAGAGATCTGACGAACTGCGGAATGGCCCCTTTCACAACTGAATACGCGAGAGCGCCACTTACGCCCCTTAACCCGGCAGCAGACGAGATCAAGATGATGGAGCCACCGCCGCGCTGCTTCATAAATGGCACGGCTGCTCGGCACAGATAGAAAATCGAGTGAAGATGGACGTCGAATGCACGGTGCCATTCTTCGGGCGAAACCGTTAGAAGACTGCCGGGCGCGGGACCTCCCGCGCTATGTACAAGAATATCGATTGCTCCTAACTCCTCTACCGTTTTGCGTACCATCTGTTCGCACGCGACCGGATCTGCGACATCACCCGTTCCGGCGAAAAAGGCGCCCGAAGCACCACGCCCCCCGTTCTCCCGACCTGCGACCGCCGCGGGTCGGCGACTGAAGACCGCCACCCGTGCGCCTCCGTCGGCAAATGCACCTGCGACTGCCGCGCCGATGCCACTCGATCCGCCGGTGACCAAACAACACTTATCTTGTAAGTTCATTGTGAATGTTTGCTCTCAGGTTACCGACAGCAAACTCGTCGTTCGGAACTCGTCGCAAGAGATATGAAGTCACGGAGGCTGAGAGAACGGGCAGTATCCCGAAAAGGATGAAGGCCGGCTTGTAGGAATAGCGATCGATCAACCACCCGGTCAAGAGACTGAAAATCATTCCGCCGAATCCTGCCCCGGCCGATGCCAAGCCCCAAATGGATGCGGCCATGCCCCCTCCGAATAGGTCCGCGGGAATGGCGAGCTGATTGGCCAGTGCTCCTGTGTAACCCAAAGTCGCCAACGAGATCAAAGCGATGGCGATTTTGGGATTAGAGACAAACGCGGTCGGTATAGCGGCCGTCAACAGACAGGCGAACAATCCGTACCCCAGGCGCCTTGCCTGGATAGTCGGCATTCTTTTTACCAGATAAGCAGATGTGGCTCCGCCTAGAAAATTGCCGAGAGAAGCTGTACAGAACGGGATCCAGGCCACCTTTCCGATCGTGCCGATGTCGAACCGATACACTTCTTTCATATATTGCGGAATCCAGAAAACGTAAAAGTACCAGACTGGATCCATGAGCAGTTTCGAAAAAGTGAAATACCAGACCCATCGCATTCGTAAAAGGCGCTGGGGGGGAATAGTCGGCTGCAACCGTAAGTCGGATGTCGCCGCCGGCCGGTAAATCAGCCACCAGACCAGAAGCCAAAGTAAACCCGACATTCCGACCACGATAAAGGCGGATTGCCACCCGAATCGCAGATAGAGCCAGACCAATGCTGGTGGAGCGATGATCGCGCCGATCGAAGCGCCACTATTGAAGATCCCGGAGGCAAGAGCTCTTTCCCGCGCTGGAAACCACTCGGCCACTACCTTTACCGCTGCGGGCCAATTCCCCGCTTCGCCGATACCAAGTAGAAACCGGTAGAATCCGAAACTGTATACGCCACCCGCAAGGGCCTGCAGGATCGAGGCGATCGACCACCAAAGCATAAAAAGCGCGTAGCCAATTTTGGAGCCCAGCCGGTCGACGATGTAGCCGGCCACCAGATTAGAGGCCGTATACGCGAACATGAACACGAACACAATCTGGGAGTAGCCGACGTTTGATATTCGAAAGCGCTCGCTCAGAACTGGAATGAGCACAGATAAGGATTGGCGGTCCAGGTAATTGATGAGCGTGGCAAAGAATAACATCGCCACCACGACCCAGCGAAGCGGGTTGGCCGGCTCGTCAGACGCTTTGAACGCCGATGTACTATCTTCGTGTTTCGCCGACATCACGGTCCGGGCTACCGTCGAGAGTGTCTCATACGCCGCTCACGAGCGAGTTGAAATACCGGCGCGCGACTACCAGGGGCGGCCCCACGCTGAAGCGGCTACGCAGGAATACTGAACAAGAACTTGGACCCACTTCCAGGCTCTGATTCCACCCAGATGCGCCCTCCGTATCTCTCGACAATTCTCTTGCAGATGGCAAGCCCCATACCAGTACCGGACGCGGCGTTCGACTGCAAGCGCTTGAAAATTCCAAAGATTGTCTCAAAATACACCGCAGGCACACCGATGCCATTGTCTGCGATGCAGAATACCCAGTGACCCTCTAATTGCGTCGCGGAGAGTTGAATTTCTAATTCTCGATCTAGCGCCCGGTACTTGAGAGCATTCCCAATCAGGTTCTGGAATATCTGCGCAAGATGACTTTCACGCATTCTGACGGCGGGCATCTCTCCAACGTTGATCTTCGCATTGCTTTCCTGGATTGCGCCCGCCAGATTCTCAACTGCCGCTTCCACGACTTGCTGTGCTGGTACCGGCCCGATCACATCGTCGGAAATACTCGATGCGTGAGCGTAAGACAACAAGTCATCCAGTAAGTTATCCATGCGCAGGGCGGCACCTTTGATCAGATTCAGATACCCGGTTCCTTCTTCGTCGAGTGACGGTGCGTGTTTGCGCGTGAGGATTTCACTATAGATCGACATACTTCTCAGGGGCTCTCTGAGATCGTGACTGGCAGAATGCGCGAACTGCTCCAGATCAGCATTCGCCTGAATCAGAGCCTCCTGTCGGCTTCGAATTTCATACTGCCGCATTCGGGCGCGTAGAGCCGAGCGTACGGCGCTCCTCACCGTGTCCGGGCGCACAGGACGCTCAATGAGCGTCACATTTCCGAGTGCCTCTAGTTCCTCGGACCGGCGATCGCTTTCGCGTGTCACCCTGCCGCTGAAGGTAAGGACAACGACGGGGATGTCCGACCAGGGTGGCTGTTCCGAAAGCCAGGTTTTGAAGTCGTGTATGACATCCCGCCTCAGGGCTTCTTCCGCGATCACAGCGCAGCCGGCGCCTTCACCCAACATGCGGATGAGTCCCGCGGTGTTTGTTGCAATTGCCCGGTCTACCTCGAGCGGCGAAAGGCTGCTTGCGAGGAGGACTGCGTCCCGCCCAATGGGGGCCAGAATGACAACCCGCATCTCCACCGCGTTTCGGCGAAACATCTAGCTTGTTTTTTGCTCACCGAGCAGCTTAGCGTGTTCTCCTAGGTACCGAGGTACGCCAGTCAGCACGCCTTCGAAATCCCGTAGGACCTCTCCTACGCTCACACCGGCGGTTCCCATCGTCAACTCACGAAGGGTACGTTCATGTTTACTGCGCCGCTTTTTGACCACCGAAATTGTCTGACGCACCGTTCCGGCAGCTTCAAAGAAGCGCAGCAGGATCACTGCGTCAGCGAGGAAACTCACATCGATGGGAGTTTGCATTCCGGATCCCAGCATTCCGTGCTGAGCCATGGTCATCACCGTGAGCACGCCGCTTCGTCCCAGATAAGCCAGCAGTTCGCGTATATGAATCAGGAGGAATCGCTCACTCGGCATGCCATTCAGGTAACCGTTCAGGCTGTCGATCACGATGAAGCTGGCGTTGCGCTGCTCGACCGCATCTCGTACTTGCGAGGAAAACTCTCCTGGTGACAAATCGGCGATGTTCACCTGCACCAGCTCGAATTGGCCCGATGCAAGGTACGGTTCAAAATTCATACCGAAGCCGCGCGAACGATGAAGGAAAGTTTCCTGGCTCTCTTCAAACTGGTAGCAGACTACATGCTCACCCCTGTTCAGCGCCGCGATCATGTATTGCGAGGACAAGGTGGTTTTGCCGCATCCGGCTGGCCCGATCA
>JBJMGJ010000212.1:0-6590 GCA_045807965.1 Bryobacteraceae bacterium
AGTAGAAAACCAGTGCGGTCACTGATTTGCGCCACCGGCGTGAGCGCGCCAAAATTCCATACCGTTGCAGCCAGCTCATTGCGGCCCGAATGCAGAAGCGGCGCAAGATCGTAGGTTTCATATTTCCAATGTGCGAGATCGCCCAATGCTGGCCCGCTAACGACTTCGTGCTGGTTAAGGGAAAGTTGGAACCGGTTTTCGGCGCTGACGTGCTCGATGAAATGCTCTGGAGCCTGTGAAAGATCGAACAATTTCCGGAAATGCAAAATCGCGGCGTTCCGTTGCGGCGCGGTGGCCGAGGTGATCCAATGTGCGTGCCATAGCCCTTTCAATGCCTCAGGAGGAAGTTGAGCTGATGCGCTGATTGCTTCAACAATGAACAGAGCCAAAGTAAACAGCGCGAATCTGATTTTCATGTGATGGATCACCGCCTACCATTTATAGGTGCTGCAGTTCGCATGCTACTCCAGCAGTTCCAGAATGCCACTTTTCTGATAAAAGAGAGGATAATTGTGTTCCGTAATATACCAAGCGGAAGGCGCACCTTATCGGTCGCTCTCGACACCGCATTATCTTTTAGACACAGTTTGCGTTTCGCATTGCGAAAATTAGCTTTGGGCGATAAATCGCGTGACCCTAGCAAAGTCGGATTGCTAATTTGCCCAGACATAAAGGTGCGCTTATGAGTTCTTCTGCAAGCAGCAGCCAGGTCATTCAGGCACTGGAGACATTCCGAATAGAGATCCCTTCATGGGGATTTGCGAATACCGGGACTCGTTTCGGCAAATTTCTGCAGGCAGCCGCTGCAACCAGCACGGAAGAAAAATTCAGCGACGCCGCCGAGGTGCACCGTGTCACCGGTATTTGTCCCACCATTGCACTTCACGTGTTGTGGGACTTACCCGACGGAATACGCAGCACAAAAGAGATCACAGCATTAAGCACTCGCTATGGAGTGCAACCGGGATCCATCAATCCGAATCTTTTCCAAGATCAGATCTACAAATATGGATCCTTCGGCAATCCTGATGCCGCTGTGCGTGCACAGGCATTGCAGCATACGAAGGATAGCATTGAGATCGCGCGTGAATTGAACAGCCGCGACATCTCAATGTGGTTCGCAGATGGCTCCAGCTATCCGGGAACCGCAAACATTCGGCAACGGAAGGCATGGTTCGAAGACGCGCTGAAGGAAGCGCACTCGCATCTTCATCAAAAGCAACGCCTGCTGGTGGAGTACAAGCCTTTCGAGCCAGCGTTCTATCACACCGATATTGCGGACTGGGGGATGGCTCTGCATCTGGCACGATGTGCTGGTCCGCAGGCAAAGGTCCTGGTAGATACAGGTCACCACTATCATTCGCAGAATATTGAGCAGATTGTGGCGTGGTTGCTATCGGAACAAATGCTCGGAGGTTTTCACTTTAACGACCGTCGTTACGCGGACGATGACCTTACGATCGGCTCTATCGATCCGTACCAGGTGTTTCGAATTTTCCACGAAATTCTTTACTACGAGTGGGAAACCGGGCAGAAGGCCGACATCGCGTACATGATCGATCAGAGCCACAATCTGAAGGGCAAAATTGAGGAAACAATTCAAACCGTTGTCATGGCTCAACAGCTGTTTGCGAAAGCCGCTCTGGTTGATCATGCTGCCCTTTCACAGGCGCAAACAAGCTGCGAGCTCATATGTGCTGAGTCTTTGCTGCAGGATGCTTTTAATACCGATGTGCGTCCCGCAATTCAGGAATGGCGTCTTTCGAATGGCTTGCCCGCCGACCCGCTGAAGGCGTTTCGTGAGAGCGGCTATATGGCACGAATTTCCAAAGAACGCAGCGCGCGAAACATGAATAACGTATCTTCCTATGCTTGACGTTCTTGATGGCCACACACGATCAAAAACCGTTCTTAGCCTTCGACCTTGGCGCAGAAAGTGGCCGTGCGGTATTGGCGCGTCTCAATGCCGGCGTGATCACAACTGAGGAAGTGCATCGTTTCGCGAACCAGCCTGTCAAGCGCGACGGATCGCTGCAGTGGGATGCACCACAATTATGGATCGAGATCCGCAAAACCCTTTCCCGTCTGGAAGAACTGCCCTTGGCAGGGATCGGGGTAGATGCCTGGGGAGTCGATTACGCCTTGCTCGATGAGCATGGCGAGCTGTTGCAGAACCCTTATCACTACCGTGACAAACGCACTGACGGCGTGATGGAGCAGGTCCTCGCGAAGGTTTGCAAGGGCGAGATCTACGACGAGACCGGAATTCAATTTATGCCGATCAACACCTTGTTTCAGTTGATCGCGGCTAAACGAGACACGCCAGGGGTACTGAAGTCCGCGCGAAAGCTGCTGACAATTCCCGATCTGTTCAATTACTGGCTGACCAGCAATGCAGTATGTGAATTTACCAATGCAACCACAACGCAAATGGTTAATGCACGCACGCGAAAGTGGGCACGGGGGTTGATGGAGAAACTGGAATTGCCGTCCGAACTCCTGGCCGACATTGTCGAGCCCGGATCGATGATCGGGCGGCTCTCGGACACTATAGCGTCGAAAGGTGCGCTTTGCGATACGCCGGTCATTGCGCCAGCGTCGCACGATACAGGCTCTGCGGTCGCGGCCGTGGTTATGCGCGACGACACGGCCTTTCTGAGCTCTGGAACGTGGTCTTTGATCGGCACGGAGTTGGACAGTCCGCTCATCAATGAAGAAAGTTTGAAGTTGAACTTCACCAATGAAGGTGGTGTTTGTGGGACGACTCGCTTCCTGAAAAATGTAATGGGGCTTTGGATGCTGCAATGCTGCCGGCAATCGTGGGCGGCCGAAGGTGATGTTTACGAATACAGCAAATTGATGGAGTTAGCTTCGCGTGAACCTCAATTCGGCTGCTTGGTGGATCCAGATGACGAGTCATTCTTACATCCGCCTGACATGCCAGGGGCAATCGATTCATTTTGCACCAAAACGCAGCAACCTCGACCAGTGACGCCGGGCGGGTATGCGAGAAGCGTTCTCGAAAGCCTCGCTTTTAAATATCGGCACGTCATCGATGATTTAGAACGGTTGGTTCAACGGCCTATTCGAAACATTCGGATCATCGGCGGAGGTTCCAAGAATCGCGTGTTGAATCAGTTCACCGCCGATGCGACCGGACGGCGTGTGTTGGCGGGTCCTGCGGAGGCGACTGCGCTCGGTAATGTAGGAATGCAGATTCTTGCAACAGGCGCGGCGAGTTCACTTGCTGAAGTTCGGGCCATTATTGACCGCTCATTCCCAACCGACATTTTCGAACCCCGAGAAACCCATAAATGGGAGCGGCATCTGGTGCGCTTCAAACACTACACGGAGATGGTTTATGCCTGAGATTCAGGAACTCGTCCAATTGAAGGATTTGTGGGACGAGCGGCGCGAGCACAATCTGGGCGGCGATCAGTTGGCGCTGCTCAGGTATCGGTCCAATTTGCTTGGCGCGGACCTGCGGATCACCAACTTCGGTGGAGGAAATACGAGCTCCAAGTTCGAGTTGCCAGATCCTTTCAGCGGTGAGCCAGTGCGCGTACTTGCAGTAAAAGGAAGTGGCGGAGACATCGGATCGATTACTGAGTCGGGATTTGCGGTCCTTTATCTTGATCGGCTCAATCAACTCAAGCGTCTGTACCGCAGCGAAATCTACGAAGATGAGATGGTCCGCTATTATCCGCTTTCTGCTTTCGGCGAAAACAAAGTCGCTGCTTCCATAGATACGCCTCTGCATGCATTACTTCCATTCGAACATGTCGATCATCTTCACCCCGATTGGGCCATCGCTCTCGCCGCCAGCGCAAATGGCAGAAAGAAGCTCGACGAATTCAATCGGCAGTTCGGGCGAAAGATCGTTTGGCTGCCATGGCAACGGCCAGGATTCGAGCTGGCCATACAACTCGAGCGTGCGGTCGCGGAGAATCGTGGCGCAGAAGGCATTATTCTCGGCGGGCACGGATTATTCACCTGGGGAAACACCCAGAGGGAATGCTATCTGAACAGCATTCGCACTATCGATCAGATGGGCGAGTTCATCGCGGAGCATCAAAAGAAGAATGGCGCGTCGTTTGGTGGCGCGGTGTGCGGACCAGCGGTTGACCGGCAACAAATTGTAGCGAAGATTCTGCCTACGCTGCGTGGCGCGGTGTCATCGAATCGGCGTGTTATCGCTCACTACGCCGATCACGAGGACGCACTCACCTTTGTCAATTCAAAATGGGTACGCGACCTCAGTGCTCTGGGTACAAGTTGTCCGGACCACTTCCTGCGCACGCGCGTCTGTCCGATGTTTGTCCCCTGGAATTCAGAAGCTGAAGATGCGAATACGCTGAAGTCGCGCATTCACGAGCAGATTGGTAAGTACCGCATCGAGTACAGAAAGTACTACGACAGCTTTGCCACGGTCGATTCTCCGAACTTGCGAGACACCAATCCGTCGGTCGTGCTCATCCCCGGACTTGGCCTTTTTGGGCTCGGCAAGAACAAGAAGGAAGCGCGCATCACCACCGAATTCTTTATTAATGCCATTCACGTGATGGCTGGCGCGAATGCACTCGAAGATGGCAGCGCCGGCGACCACGTGCCACAAGCACGGACAGCGGAACAGTCGAAAGAGTTCACGCAGTTCCACAATTACGTTGCGCTTCCGCGCTCGGAGGCGTTCCGCATTGAATACTGGACGCTCGAGGAAGCAAAACTTCAGCGCATGCCTCCCGAAGCTGAGTTCAGCCGAAAGGTCGCCCTGGTTGTGGGCGGCGCGAGCGGCATTGGGAAAGAGGTCGCTTCGCTGCTGGCGAAAAAAGGCGCGCACGTTGTTGTCGCAGATTACGACGCCGCGGGCGCTGAAGCCTCCGCCAAAGAGGCTGCTGCGTTTTCATCTAAAGAAGAGGTGGCTCACGTCAAAGCTGACCTCAGCAATGCTAAAAGTCTGGCGAGCGCTGTCAATTTCACGATCGCCCTGTTTGGCGGAGTGGACTGCGTGGTCAACACCGCAGCCGTTTATCCGGTGCCCGGGAGCAGCGGTGAACTGAGCGAAGCGCAATGGGCCAATACATTCCTGCTCAATGTCACCGGTAATTATTTGCTCGCACGCGAGACAGAGTGGCTATTTAAAGATCAAAACCTCTCGGGCGCTATGGTGCTGACGGGCTCTGCCAACGCGGTCGTTCCGAAGAAAGGCAGTGAAGCCTATGACACCAGCAAAGCGGCGCTAAATCATTTGGTGCGCGAATTGTCCATTAAGCTGAGCCCACTGGTGCGGGTGAACGGAATTGCCCCGGCGACTGTCGTTGCCGGCTCAACTATGTTTCCTCGGGATCGCGTGATGCAGTCGTTGGAGAAATACAAGATTGCATACTCCATAGACGAAGACGTCGAGAGCTTGCGCTCCAAGCTGGCTGATTTTTATGCGCAGCGCACGCTGACAAAGCGGCCCATCATGCCGCAAGATTGCGCCCAGGCGATTGTCTGGTTGCTCAGCGAACAGAGCGCAAAGACCACGGGTCACATCATCCCGGTGGATGGCGGGCTTTCAGAAGCTTTTCTGAGATGAGTTACAAAACAATTCACGAATCCTGAGGGGAGAGAACGGATTTCATGATCAGAATCAGAACTAGTTCGAGCACAGTCATCCTGGCCGTTGTAATTGCAGCGTTGTCATCGTTCTGCTTGGCAGAGCCGCAGACCTGGCAAATTGATCCTAACCACACAGCCGCGCAATTTTCGGTAAAGCACTTGGGAATCTCGACCGTGCGCGGCCAATTTGAAAAGGCCAGCGGCACGGTGCGCTTTGACCCGTCCGATCCCACCAAGGCTTCGATCGAAGCGACGATTGACGCGAATACTGTGAACACTCGTGTCCAGATGCGCGACAACGATCTGCGCAGCCCGCATTTTTTCGAGGTGGAGAAGTACCCAACCATCACATTCAAGTCAACCCGGGCAGAATCGGCCGGCACCGGAAAGTTGAAAGTGACAGGAGACCTGACCATTCACGGAGTGACCAAGCAGGTCGTGCTTGATGTGGACGCCTCTTCCCAACCGATTAACGATCCCATGGGCAAGGGGCTGCGCATGGGTGCGAGTGCCACTACCAGCGTTGATCGCAGGGATTTCGGCATTACGTACATGCAAGGCATAGTCGCAGATGAGATACAGATCACGCTCGATGTGGAACTGACACGCCAGGCGAAGTGAAATGCAACGCATTTGTTTCGTGCTGCAGGTGAAACCCGAACGGTTGGAGGAATATAAACAACGACATCGCCGCGTCTGGCCGGAGATGTTACAGGCGCTGCGAGAGACGGGATGGGCCAACTACTCACTTTTCCTGCGCGATGACGGAATGCTCGTTGGTTACGTGGAGACGGAGAGCTTTGATCGCGCTCGTGCCGGCATGGCGGGACGCGAGGTGAATGAGCTGTGGCAGCGCGAAATGACGGAGTTTTTTGTTCAGCCTGCCGGCTTGCTTCCGGATCGTGCAATGCAACCGCTCGAGGAAGTTTTCCACCTGGATTGACGGACTGAGATCACAATGGCGAATCCTGCAGTTGGCGTTATATATC
>JBJMGJ010000213.1:0-7242 GCA_045807965.1 Bryobacteraceae bacterium
CAGCAAATCGATTCCCGCCTTACCCGCGTCGAACAACTCCCCCTGACCCCGGATGTGAGCGAACGGAGTAATCAATTTCGTAAAAACGCTATCTCTTTCCGCCAGTGGGACCTCATCCCGATGGGACAGGATGCGAAACAGCTCTGTGTTCGCTTGAAAGATTCCGATCATGTCGGCGCGAAGGAGCATGTCCTTTACCGAGCTGATGTCGGCCACGGTGTCGAGATAGCGGTTGATGGCGGATTCCGACAAGAACGGAGAATCGGCGAAGAGAGAATATTGAGCTCCGTAAATCCGGTAACTCGCCACCATTCGAGTAGCAAGCGAAGGGGAAATGGGCGTTGTGCGGCCACGATCGACGTCGCTGAGCGTGAGGAAGATGCGTAGCGGCTCATTTTCGACAGTCTTTCTGCTCAACGCAAAAAGCGCTTCCAGCAGATCGTCGCTTGAGCGCCATGACGTCGCGGATCGAGTGAGCCTGCCGTCGTACTTCCCGTGCGGGTGCTTGATAAACAAGCTCTTCCATACCTCAAGATTGCCGGGAACATGCGGCTGTCCGTTCGGGTCGATCCGTAAGGCGGTCGTCAGAAGCATGAGCTCTGTGCTCGAACGAAAAACTGGACGCGCCGGGCCGGGCGTGGTGATCTTCCCGCGCAGCGCCTCATAGAAGCGGCGCAGGCGATCGGGTTGGGTCAGGTACGTGGCGGTTGGCCCACTAATCCGCGAAAGAGCGTCGAAATAACTGGCCACCCAGCCGTCGTCCGTGGACAATAGCTTCTCAAAAAACGCACCCGGGTTGGACGGCGAAGCGCCGATCATGCTTGCCCAGGTTCTGGCCGACCCCGGAACAACCGCCGCTCCATTTTGGATCTGGAACATCCCACCGTAAAAATCGAGCACGCTCGCAAAGAGCTTCAAACGCGGCGCAGGTACCTGTTTCCGGAGCGCCTCCGCCGTTGCACGATCAATATGGGATAGGCCCAGATAGAGGCGGCAGAGCGAAGGATCCGACAGGAACGCGTCGATAAATTCGGGCTGGCTGGTGCGGCCAAAAGCACTCATCCAGTACTCGGGGCCATACAGAACCGGGATCTGAGTCGGCTCGTAGGGTAACTCAAACTTTCGATTCGCACGCAGATCCTGCTCGAGTTGAGCTATGGGAAAACCCGAGTCCACGGTCAAAAAGGCCTTGGTCGGATTAACGGTCTCGAGCACGATGTCGGCACCGCAGGAACCGCGCATGCGATAGCCAAGCGCCTTTAAGAGAGCGCCGGTCTCCTCGCTGTCGCATTGCGGGATGACAATCTTACGAGCGTTGCCCGTTAGCCCCTGGATTTCTCGTGCCTGCGCGATGTAGCGCACAATAAGGCGCAGGTATTCTGTCTGTTGCAGCGCCTCATTGCCGGAGGCCTCGTATCCGTTCGTTACGATATTTCTCGCCAGGGCGGGAAGCAACTCTTCCGCAGCCAGATCGGGAGAAAGGGCAGCCATGCGGGCAAAGGACGAGAGCGGACCGGGTATCGAGATTGTCTTTCCGGAGCCGGATTGCGCGCCTCTGGCCGGAGCACGGAGATTTGCGCCACCAGCATCGCGGTAAAGCTTCAGGTCGGATGTGAGATCCGTCTCTCTTCCGTCAATGTAGTCGTCCAGGACTACCTGGCGCAGCGCTTGCTGCCGCCTCGCTGGATCGCTTTCCGCCTGCGCCCATTTGAGGTAAGCCTGACGGCTCTCGCGGATGCCGTGGCGCTCCAGAAATTCTGCCAGCGCTTCAGCGCCGCTTGTGTCGCCGGAGCTGCTGTTCGCGCTCTGCTCAAGAAGGCTCCGGGCCCCGCTCAGGTCACCCGTCGCTTCGTGCTCGAGGGCTTGCGCCCCGAGACTTGCGGCCGTGTCGGCCCAAACCGGCCCGATAAAAAGAAACGCAATGCAGGCGAGAACCGTCCCCGGAAATGGAGTCTCAGACCTGCGAATTACCTGTAGGCTCACTGCAGTCACGCTTGCCCCCAACTGTAGGTTTCTTACTCTAGCATTCCCACGTCGACGACGGGGCATTGCCTCAGTCCCACAATCCCGTACAATCCTAGGATTTACAAGCTGTTTACAAAATGGTGTCGAATGCCGGGCAGCGGGACGGCTCGGCCTGTTTCAGCCACCGGAGTTGCCGGCCGCGAGCCGTGGTTACAGGACAGCTATACGCGTTTTCAGGCCGCCGATCCTTGCGGCTCTCGCGCGGGCCTTTGTTCCGAGCTCCTGCTTCGAGTGAGAAAGACAACGCCCACAACCAGCAGTCCCAATGCGATCCACTGGGTTAACGACAACCCGCCGACCAAGGACTGTTCGTGTTCGCGGAAGAATTCAATGATGAACCGAGCGATCGAATAGAGCACGAGATAGAGGCCGATAGTCTGGCCGGGCTTCGCCGAAGAGAACTGGAAGCGCCGGTATAAGAAGGCGAAAATCAAGAAATCGGCGGCAGACTCATAGAGCTGCGCCGGATGTAGAGTCTTGTCGAGCGGCACCGGAGCAGCGAAATCCGAACGGAACCGAACGCCCCATGCCAAGCTGCACTCTTTCCCCCAGCAGCAGCCCGCGGCGAAACACCCTAAGCGCCCGACGGCCTGCCCCAGAGCAATGCCCGGCGCAAAGCAATCCATACTCGCGAAGAGCGGCAGCGACTCCCTACGGATGTACCAGACAGCAAAGAGCAAAGCGACAATCAAGCCGCCGTGGAACACCCCGGCGGCTTGCAGAGTTTCGAGCGTAAAGATCTCGCCCGGATTGCTCAGATAAGTGGGGAGATCGAACAAGAACATGAACAGCTTGGCCCCAAGGATACCCGCCAAGGCGCAGTAAACCGCGAGGTTCACGACTTTCTCGGAAGGTAACCCGCTTCGGCGGGCGAGGCGCATCGTAACCGTCAGAGCAAGCAGGAACCCCAGCGCTACGAGAACGCCGTAAGTGGGGATGAAGAACGATCCGAAGCTGACTAATTTGGGATACATCGAACTATTTGCAGGTCTTTACCGTCTCTTGCCGACTTGTCTGGCCGGAACGAAAGAGGGTGTTGAGCAGGAGGCATGCCGCCCCGACTGTGATGGCGCTATCGGCCACATTGAAGGCTGGAAAACTCCACGTTCGGTGGAAGACCTCAATGAAATCCGTTACGGTTCCATGCACAATGCGATCGTACAGGTTCCCGCCTGCGCCGCCGAGGATGGCTCCTAACGCGAGGAAGTTGACGGAGGCCTCTTCCGTCACACTGCGCATCCAGAGTGCGGCGACGACAAGGCACATCACAAGGAAGGACACCCCTATTAGGATGAGCGCACGCAGCGCCGGGTTGCCGTCGGCAAGAACTCCGAAGGCAGCACCCGGGTTTTCGACATGAACGATGCGCAAGAGATCGGGGATAACCGGAATGTTGTCGAACAGACTAAGAGAGTGCTGGATGCGCCATTTCGTCACGCGGTCGACAATGACAATGGTCGCCCCGAGACACAGCGCCCAGACCCGTTTCGTGGTCAATGGAGTCGCCACGACTAGCGGGTAAAAGCCCGCAGTACGGCCGCGCACCGCGCACAAACAGTCGCGAAGTCGGAATTGCTTCCAACATCCGTTGTGTAGCGCCAGCAGCGCTCACAGCGATCGCCACGCGCGCGCTCCACTCGCACCAGCAAATCCTGACTCTGTCCCAGCCTAAAGGTGACGTCAGAAGTGATGAACCACATGGGAAGCTCGTCACGGAATCGCTGAAGCAGCAGAAACTGTTCTTCGCCGGCCTCCAGATGAACGGTCGCCTCAAGAGAAGAGCCAATCACCTTGTCTTCGCGTGCGCTGTCCAGCGCTTTGAACACGCGTTCGCGAATCGGCAGCAGCTTCTCCCATTCCCTGCCAGTTCGCGTTGCTTCTCCGTAAAGCCGACGGTCAGATCCTCTGGTTTCGGGAAGTAGTCGATGTGGACACTCGTCGCAGCGGAGCCATCGAACTTCGTGTAACCCCAAACCTCTTCGCAGGTGAACGATAGAATCGGCGCAAGCAGTCGTACAAGCGCCGCGTTCATGCGATAGAGCGCGGTTTGCGCACTTCTGCGCAAATTCGAATCGGGCCGGGCGGTGTAGAGACGGTCCTTCGACACATCCACGAAAAGCGAGCTGATGTCCGTGATCGCAAAATCATAAACGGCCCGGTATACCTTGTGAAATGCATATTCCCGATAGTGCTGCAGGCAGCGTTTCACCAGGTCTTCGGTGCGTGCGAGCATCCAGACATCGAGCGGCGCCAGATTCTCGGCGGCAACCTGGTCGGTAGCCGGGTTGAAATCCGAGAGATTGCCGAGCATGTAGCGGAACGTATTCCGTAGCTTCCGATAGGCTTCGGAGAGGCGCGTGAGAATGACCTCGGAAAGCCGGACATCTTCGGTGAAATCGACGGAAGCAACCCAAAGCCTGAGAAGATCCGCCCCGTATTGCTTCACAATCTTCTCGGGTTCGATGATGTTGCCAAGCGATTTCGACATGGCTCGGCCCTCCGCGTCCAGCGTCCAGCCGTGCGTGGCGCATTCGCGATAGGGAGCTCCCCCGCGAAGGCCCACGCCGATCAGGAGCGAGCTATGGAACCAGCCGCGATACTGATCGCCACCTTCGATATACATATCCGAGGGCCAGGGCAGACCGTTCTGCTCAGTCAGCACCGCCAGATGACTTGAACCTGAATCGAACCAGACATCAAGGATGTCGTTTTCGCGCCGGAAGCTGGTGCCGCCGCATTTCTGGCACGTACACCCCTCACCCATCAACTCGCTAACCGTTTCCGAGTACCAAACGTCCGCTGTCTTCTCGCGGAATCTTGCGACGACCCGTTCCTGCACGCTCTTGTCAGTGAAGGCTTCGCCGCAAGCTTCGCAGTAGAAAACAATGATCGGCACGCCCCAGACACGCTGCCGCGAGATGCACCAATCGGGCCGGACGGCAATCATATTCGAGATGCGTTCCTCGCCCCATTCGGGATGCCAGTCAACGGTTTTGATTGCCTCGAGCGCTCGCTTTCGAAGAGCTTCCCGGTCCATTCCGATGAACCACTGCTCAGTAGCGCGGAAGATCACCGGACTGTGGCAGCGCCAGCAATGCGGATAACTATGCTCCACGCGAAATTGTGACGCGAGAGCACCATGCTGCTCAAGCAACTTGATGACGATCGGATTGATTTCCCAAACCGTCTTGCCGATGAGTTCTTCTGGCAATACGCCAGAAGCCCCTTCCGCACGGAAGATGCGGCCGGAGGCGTCAACCGGACAATAGACCGGCAAACCGTATCGCTGGCCAATGACGAAGTCTTCCTGGCCGTGTCCGGGCGCTGTGTGCACCGCGCCGGTGCCCTGCTCAAGAGTGACGTGGTCTCCTAGAAGTCCGAGAGAATCTCTGTCGAGAAATGGATGGCGAAACACCGCGCGATCCAGCTTTGTGCCAGGAAAGCGCGCGACCACGGTCTTATCCCAACCGAGCGCCTCCGATACCTGATCGAGCAAGCCTTCGGCAACGATCGTCAATCCCTGCGGCGTATCGACGACGACGTATTCAAATTTGGGATTGAAAGTGATCGCAAGATTCGCCGGAATGGTCCACGGAGTCGTCGTCCAGATCAGGCAGTAAACTTCTCGACCGGCAAGACTCGGATCGAGCGCCGCGGGATCTGATGTTAGCCGGAACCGAACATAGATCGATGGGCTTGCATGGTTCTCGTACTCGACTTCAGCTTCAGCCAAAGCTGTGCGGTCCTTGATGCACCAGTGAACCGGCTTCAAACCCTTGTAAATGTATCCCCCGTGGAGAAAATCGACAAACGCCTGAGCGATGACGGCCTCGTATTCGGCGCTCATGGTGAGATAAGGATCGTCCCAGCGACCGAGCACTCCCAAGCGCTTGAATTCGCGCCTGTGAATATTGACGAAATTTGCCGCATAGGTCCGGCATTCGGCGCGGATCTGGGCGACGCTCATGCCGGCTTTCCGCTTTCCGAGTTCCTGATCGACCTTGAATTCGATCGGCAACCCATGGCAGTCCCATCCTGGAACATAGGGCGCATCGAAGCCGGCCATCGACTTCGATTTCACGATGAAGTCCTTCAGGATTTTGTTAAAAGCGGTTCCGAGGTGAATGTTCCCGTTCGCGTACGGCGGTCCGTCGTGGAGAACGTACTGCTTTTGGCCCTGACGGGCTTCCCGAATGCGCTGATAGAGGTCGTTGGTTTCCCATTGCTCGAGCAGTTTGGGTTCGAGCACCGGAAGATTCGCCTTCATCGGAAACGAGGTGTTCGGTAAGTTGACCGTCTTCTTCAGGTCAACGGAGGTTGCATCCATGGAGTACTTTAATGGTAACGAACGGAGAGGGCCTCTCTGGCCCGAGCCACTGGTTTACTCGCGAGACACTATTCGGTACGGAGCGCGGCCAGCGGTTCGACACTTGCGGCGTGAACTGCGGGGAACAAGGAAGCAAGGAGTGCGGCGACGCAGAGCGACAGGCTTGCCGCCGTGAGCATCTGCGGGTCCCATGGGGTGACCCCGAAAAGTTGACGAGTCATCAGCCGGCCGGCAGCAATGGCAAGGGGAATGCCCAGCCCGAGCCCAAGGCCGACCTGGGAGAAGGCACCGCGAAGTATCATTCGGACAACCGAGCTGCGATCGGCACCTAGCGCCATGCGCACGCCAATTTCGCTTGTGCGCTGCTCGACGCTATAGGCCATCACTCCGTAAAGACCCACAGCGGCAAGAGTCAGCCCGAGTATGCCGAAGAGCATCGTCAATGTGGCGATCATATTCTGCTGGCGGAAGTCTGCAGCTAGGACCGTGGAATATGGATCTACGTGGTAGAGCACCAGGTTGGGATCGACGCTGGCGATTGCTTTCCGCACCTCCATGGGGATGCCGGGCGGGTCGCCAGGCGCCCAGATCACGATGTTGTAGAGGAAGTGAGAGAACAAATCGCCCGTGGCAGATTGCGGATCGTCATATTTTAGGTTTTGCGTTTCGGGCACCCAGAACATGGGGCGGATCGGCTCCTTTATATCCCCTGTCATGTAACGAATGTCGCGGACGACGCCAACGATTTCGTACGATCCCGCGTACTGGATTCGGTCAATGCCAAAGTGCTGCCCGATGGGATGCTGATGCCTGAAGAAGCGCCGGACGAATGCGTCGTTGACCACGGCAACCGGACGCGTGATAGGCGTGTCCTCTTCGCCAATGGCGCG
>JBJMGJ010000214.1:0-4301 GCA_045807965.1 Bryobacteraceae bacterium
TAAGGAGTCAACACGGGCAAAGCATCCTCGAGATTCAATTCCGCCAAACAGGAAACGGCCGTTGCATAGGTGGAGTGAAGGTGCACCACTGCATTCGCCTGCGGACGCGCGTGGTAAACCGCGAGGTGAAACGGCAGCTCCTTGGTTGGCTTGGAGCCTCCGCTGACATTGCCGTTGAGATCACACCGGGCGATGCTACGCTCATCCAAGTTGCCCAGAGAAGATCCTGTTGGGGTCGCGAACACTGTTCCGTCGACTCGGACACTGACGTTTCCCGCCGTTCCGAAGCTATAACCCCGATAAAACATGGAGCGTGAAACTTCGATCAATTCTTTGATTGCCAGTTCTTCAGAAGAGTTACTCAACTTCGACCATCCCTTCGGCTGTTCCAACAGATTTGCTCTACCGGTCCTACGACAAAACCCCAGAAGAGTGCTCCGGCTAGCACGATGGATGCGGAGATAACGAAGGCAAGCTTGGAAGAACCGCTCGTTTGCACGATGTACCCCGCGAGCCAAGGCGCAAGAATACCGGAGATATTCCCAATTCCATTTTGAAGACCGGTCCAGCGCCCCGCCATGGAGGAGCCTGCCAATGTCTGGGTAATGGCCCAGTGATTCGACGTGTAAGCTCCGAACGCGAGGCACGCGCAAAGCAGCAGCAGGACAGACACGGAAACGTTCGACGTAAAGGCAACCGGCAAGATGACAGATGAACCGGCCAGACCAGAGACAACCACCGACTTGCGCACTTTGGTGACAGATGACCCTCGAGCAATCAGTCGGTCCGATATCCAACCCGCCAAAACAGTGGAACCCGCGACAACAAGTAGAGCAGTGGAGACCACGCTCGCCATCCAACCGATCGTCAATCCACGCTCTCTCACCAGATAGGAAGGAATCCACGTAAGGAGAAAGAACCAGAAGTAGTTCCCGCAGAAATGGCCGCAAAAAGTGCCCCATGCCGAGCGGCTTCGAAGCAGGCCCCCCGCGGACTCCAGTTCTCGCCGGTGTTCCGCCTGGTCAGTTTTGAGGTGGGGCAGATAGGCAAGCCACGGGACAAGCCAAAGGACACTCAACCCTCCGAGGAAGATGAAAAACATGCGCCAGCCGATTCGGGTGAGGAGTAAGCCACCGAGAGCGGTTCCAATCGCCGGCCCTAACTTCGACGCCGCATCCAGAAAGGCATTAGCACGCCCTCGATGATGTTGCGGAATGAAGCTTGCAAACAGGCGCGAGTAGCAGGGGTAGGCAAGAGACTCACCCGCTCCAAGAATCAGGCGCCAGACGAACATACTCTCAAAACCGGATACCAATCCTGTCGCGATCGTTGCAATGGACCACAGAACGAAGCCGGCCGTGAGTACGTGGGTAACCGGATAGCGATCTGCGAGCCAACCGGCAAGCCCAAACAACTGGATGAAAGCATACGTCCAGGAAAACGATGAAAGAAGTAACCCGAGTTTCTCTGGCGATAGCGTGAACTCTCGTTCCAGGAGCGGCGCGGCTATGGAGAGATTGCTACGGTCGATATAGTTGATGAAAATCGAAGCAACGAGAAGCGCAAGGAGAATCCACTCCCTTCGGGACATCTGCTGTAGCCCCGCGCCGAAGCCGGGCATTACGCGTCAACATTCCGGTACCATGTGCGCCATGGTGTCGCGTGCGCAAGCAATTTGTTGATCTCACGGACGTTCTCAAGACCCGAGCTTCTTAACCAGTCGAACAAGGCTTCGAGCTGAAAGTCATTGGCGGCGTTAGCATACGCGCAAACGCCGTCTTGCCAATTTGCTCTCCCGCATAGGACGCCCGAGAAACGCGTGTTCGCTTCGAGCGCTAAGCGGAGAGACTCCAGAAACTCGGGGCTGCTGACACCCGCGCTTAAGAAGATATACGGACGTCTCGCAGCGGCGTCGGCGACGCGAAACCATTCGAGCGCCTCTTCCATCCCGTACGCTTTCTGCCCACAGTAGATTTCGCTGCCTTCCACATACGAGGCAACAACGGGGAACTCCACTTTGAGCACGTCCACCTTGTAGAAGTCCTTTGAGAACTCGGTGATCATGTTGACCACCCACTGCGGCTTTTGCTTCGCAAATTCGACGCTTCGCGGCTCCAGCCCATCAGGATCGTAAGACACGGGTTCCAGGAAAAACGGCAGATCGAGCGCGTCGCACTCATTTCCAATCCGTTCGATCAGCGCGCATTTTTCGTCATTCGCCGCAGGTGGATCGTCAGGTGAGTAATGCAGGAGGATTTTGATTCCCTCGGCACCGAGGTCACGCAGCCGGCGCACGGACAGGTTCGGCATCAGCGCAAGCATGCGATTCGGCCGGGGATTTTCATATCCGTCCATCTCGTAGGCGAGAAGGAGTCCACAATGAGGCGAGCGCTTTTGGGCAGCCTCGATGCCGTATTCGGGGTCGAGAAGGATGGCGCTGGTCTCTTCCGATAGAACCTGTGTGACAGCGGACTTGAACTCGGCCAGCCGCTCGTCCGGTATGTTCCCCAGGTCCGTTCCGGCGGCCTCGGCAATCATACGCCGCAAACTCTTGCGCTGGTCCATCGCGAGCGCTTCGATGACGCCTGCGGATGTCGACAAAGAATCGAGGCGTTCACGCTTGGCTTTTGAGAGGGTCAGTAATGACATGTGTCGCGCGAAGATAGCGCGCAACCGTCCCGCAGCATCGTTTTGGCAACTACCAGCAAACGCTCCGATACGCGGCAGAGCGCCCGTACTCGCCTTTTGTAGTCATACCATACAAAATCAGACCCTGTCCATGTAGCCCGGAATACGACTGAAGGCGCATGTGATAAATGAGACATGGAAGAAGCACTGGACCAATCCTCGACTCCCCCCTCCGCTCAGGCGAACATCAGCGCTGTTGTCAAACTCGAGGAAGAAGCACAACGGCAACGGACTCTAGCCGATCGTCTTTCGGATGCTATCGCCAACTTTGTCGGAAGTATCCCCTTCGTCCTGCTTCACCTCTGCTGGTTCGGAGTTTGGGTTGTCCTCAATACCACGACACTCCTTCGGAGTTTCCGTTTCGACCCCTATCCCTTCGCCCTGCTCTGCATGCTGGTCTCGCTCGAAGGAGTTTTGTTATCAACATTCGTGCTTATTAAGCAAAACCGAATGAGTTTGCGTGCCGATGAACGCAGCCACCTCGATCTCCAGATCAATTTGCTTTCCGAGAAAGAGTTGACCAAGCTACTCCAGCTTCAAAAGCTCATCTGCAGCAAGCTGGATATCAAAGAGGCCGAAGTGGATTTCGAGGTGAAGGAACTCAGCAACGTGACTGCGGTCGACAACATCGCCCACGAATTGAACCGTCGCCTTCCGAAAAGCGTGTGATCTCCCAACTTGGTTCCTACCAGAAGTATGTGGATAGGATTTCTGGAGCTCCCGCTGTCATCCCAACAATTTTCGAGCGCAACACGACCTGCATATTCTTTCCTTCCCACCCGCCCGGAGCGTTCGCGAGCACTTTTTCAAAAAGGGCGTTAGACGCGATTAGTTCACCGGCGGCACGGCACCCGTACTGGGTGATTCCTGACGCTTCCACAACGACCTGGCCGGTATCCGAATGTAAAAGGCGTGTGACGACCGCATAGTCCACTGCTTCCCGTCCTTTGTCGTTGCGCTCTAATTTCCATCTCACGCCAGGGCGCTGGCGATCGAGGATCTGCTCACCGGTGGTCTCGTCGAAGTAAAAACGAAGATCCCGGTTGAGCTGTAACGTCCAACGGTTCGAAAAGGCGCCAATCAGAATGGAGGGATAGGTTCGCAGATCGGCGTACGACAGATCACTGCCGATTCGGAGCGTTGATGATTTTCCGCGCGCCGCCAGGAAACTCGACAGCATCTGCACCGATTGCGCGCCGCCGACACCAACAAACTGGCCCTGAACGGAAACCAGATCGTCACCGGCGATCACATCCCCTGGCCCAAACTGCACCGCCCTCGGTTCTGGATCACCCGGCGGCGGGTGCTTTCGGAAGTATTCTTCGCGAAATTTCGGAGACAAGGTAAACACCTGCGCATGCCCGAGGCAAAAGAGAACCGGCTGCGAGTTAGCAAGCACCGGAGACCAGAATTTTTCTAGAGACGAAAATTGTTTAGAGCGATACTCGCGAATTGACACCGCGGCTATCCCTACCAGCGCAAGGGCAACCGCTATGACGGTCCATGCCCTCCGGCCCAAACCTCGGACTCCTTCGAGCTTCGCCTTGTTTGGAATGCTAAGCTCCAGCTCTGCAGGCTCAGTCGCGTAGAAAACGGGAAAATTGAACTCCGGA